>JBFJZC010000103.1:0-9267 GCA_041622295.1 Porticoccaceae bacterium | reverse complement strand
TGCCGCAATGGAGTGGGTCTCCAGCATATTACCGTCAGCATTTTGCAGGAAATACGTTTTGAACCCTTGCGCCACGCCCACCGAGGCATCGTGATACGCCAGTCGCGAGGCATGCAGGCCCGAACCCGCACCGTGCCCGCCAGCCTCGACCCCAACCAGCTCCACGTTGTCGTCCATAAAGCCCTGAAAAATGCCGATGGCATTGGAGCCACCGCCGACGCAGGCAAAGACGCGGTCGGGCAATTTCCCGGCTTCCTGAATAATTTGCTCGCGTGCTTCCTTGCCTATAATGGCCTGGAAAAAACTGACCATTTCGGGAAAGGGATGAGGGCCACAGGCGGTGCCCAGCACATAATGGGTGTCCGCCATATTGGTCACCCAGTCGCGCAGACACTCGTTGATGGCATCTTTTAAAGTGCGCTGGCCATCTTTGACCGCAACGACTTCTGCACCGAGGTTTTCCATCCAGAACACGTTGGGTCGCTGCCGCGCGACATCCACCTCGCCCATATAAATTTTGCATTCGAAACCAAAGCGTGCCGCCATGGTTGCGGTGGCAAAACCATGTTGGCCGGCACCGGTTTCGGCAATAACCCTTTTCTTGCCAAGCCGTTTGCAGATCAGGCCCTGGCCCATGACGTTATTAATTTTGTGCGAGCCGGTATGCCCGAGGTCTTCGCGCTTCACGTAGATGCGCGCGCCGCCCAGTTTGTTGGACAGGTTCTCCAGATAAGTTACCGGCGTGGGTCTACCGGAATAGGTACGCATTAATTCAACAAATTCCGCCCAGAATGCCGGATCATTTTTGCAGCCACGAAAACAATGCTGCAACTCTTCGATAGTCGCCGTGAGAATTTCCGGCAGGAAGGTACCGCCATAATCGCCATAATAGCCTTCACGGACTTCGGCAAAATCAAATAAAGACATAGAACTTCCGGAGTCGCTACCAGACAGGGGCCCACATAGTAGCCAAGCAGATGATTTTCAACAAGTAAGCGAACTGAAATACTGGTGAAAGTAGCGGTTTAAATAACCCTCAATAACTGCCCGCTACCAACTTGAATGAAGGGTGTCGAATATTATCCTAAATGCTATCCAGCACCTCACGAGGCTCAGCTCGCTGAGAATAGTCCGCGTCAACAAAGGCATAGGTGATACGACCGCTGGCATCGACCACATAGGTAGCCGGAATAGGTAAGGTCCAACTGTCATCGCCGTTGTAATCGGGCAGAGGGAAACCAAAATTGGTATAGGCTGTTTTTAACGCATCCGGCAAATTAAATACCAGGCCAAGATCCCGGGCTAGCCTGTTGCCAACATCACTCAACACCGGGAATTCCAGCGCGTGTTTTTCTGCCACCGTGAGGGATTTGTCCGGGGTCTGGGGGCTAATCGCCACCATCTGCGCACCCTTTGATTTGATCTCGGGCAGTAAGCGCTGAAAGGCATTGATTTCCAGATTGCAATAAGGGCACCACTCGCCCCGATAGAAATTAATAATAGTCGGGCCATTACTGAGCAATTCTCTGAGTGCCACCTTGTTACCGTGGGCATCCGTTAAGTCAGCATCGGGGAATTGATCCCCTACACCTAACGCTCGCTCGGCGATACCAGTAGCCACCAGCTTTGCTGTTTCATCCAGCAAGGTTTGCAGTACCTCCTCGGGTACATTGGCGACAAACTGCTCTCTAAAGGCCTGGATCTCTGCGCTTAAGGTGGTCATCATTTTACTCCCAGTAAGTGAGCTTTTTTTACCGCACCGGTTACTTTAACTTTGGTTCTGGATCAGATATTTGTGATTGTGCTCCCCAAGAGTCGGCGCCTTGCTGCGCATGCCGGCCCGCTCGCCGTTAATCCGCAGGGCCGATTGCACCACTGGCAATTCACCCGTGTTGTCGATCATACCCGTCGCCTGGGTTTGGGCATGGGCCAGCACTTCTGCCGTATCCTGGATCGGGGAACAGGGCACACCCGCCGGGCGCAGTAACTCGACCCACTCATCACGGCTGCGCGTCAGCAATGCCGCCTGGACCAAATCATTCACATTTGAACGGTTCTTACCGCGAATACGCGCGTCCGCCAGTTCTGGATCATCTTTCCACTCGGGATGTCCAAGCGCATCAGCAAGCGCAAAAAATAGCTTGTTATTCAGCGCCGTGATCATGATCTGACCATCGGCCGTATCAAAAGCCCTGTTGGGTGCGACGCCGCGAATACCGGAACCCGCACGCTTCGGTACCACCCCGGTCGCGGCGTTAACACCAAACTGCATGGTCATCCATGCCAGCGCGGTTTCGAGCAAGGAAACATCCACCACACCACCTGCGCCAGTTTGATGACGTCGATTAATCGCCGCGAGCACGCCGATAACCAGCCACATGCCGGTACCCAGGTCAACAAAAGGCACGCCAACGCGGGAGGGTGCTCGATCTTCCTCCCCGGTGACACTCATGATGCCGCTAAAAGCCTGGATCATGGGATCATATCCGGGTAATTCGTTGAGCGGCCCCTCGCTGCCATAGGCCCCGAGGTTGCAATAAATCAACGCAGGTGCCAGCGCCAACATATCATCCGCACCAAGCCCCATATCCGCCGCCTTACCCGGGCGCAGGCTCTGGATACAGACATCGGCATTTTCCACAATAAAATCCCGCAGCCATTGCCGTTCAGATTCCTGAGACAAATCCAGGCTGATCGCCTCTTTATTGCGATTGAAGGCCTCGAACACGATGGAGGAATGGTCGCCGACTTTGGCACCGTAGTGGCGGGCATCATCGCCACTCAGCGATTCGACTTTGACCACAGATGCACCGAGATCAGCCAGGATCATCGCGCCAAAAGGCGCGGCGACGTTCTGGCCGATTTCGACGACATGAATACCTGCAAGCGGCAACGCACCAGACATAAATCCCCCCAGGAGAACTTTCACTAGACAGGAGAGCTTAGCACCAATGTAACTAATTCCGAGACTTGTCTACAGGCGAACCGCTTGCCGCTGGCTCCACTGATCGCTGGCCCGAGACGCACACCGACCGCACAGCGCCACGTCGACAGTAGAGACATTGAAGACGAATACCGCTCTAACTAGAACACGTAGCTTGCGCGAAAATGAACCCCCGTCTCCGGTTCGCTTTGCGTACCGTACAAATTCTCAATGGGGATGCTCAGTGCAGTATTAAAAGCCCATTGTCCGACATTGGCCCGCAGACCTGGAGAAAAATACAGCAGGTTGCCACCGCTGTTAGCCTCGACGTGACCGGCAATTTCAACTCGATCACGCTGCACACCGTTAATCTCCATAACGAACGCCAGGGACATTGCGGACAGTAATTCAGACACGCCAGCATGCGCACCATGATCATGCATGTGATCGCGATGATCGTGCTTTAAGCCCAGTAAAGGCCGGGAAAAAGCGATGTTGTAGTTGAAAATATCCCCCTGTCGTGTACGTTGCGCGCCCTCGGTAACCAGTGTGTACATCACATTCGCATCGACGGCCCACTCGGCATATTTGGTGCTGTAGGCTAACCCAAAAAAGTAGTCCCAGGACCCTGAACCGGGTTGCAACTCCGTTTCCAGTCGTTCGCCAGCATGACTTTTCCGGTGCGTATCTCCCGTCGGCATTGTTACGCCAAACAACAACGCAGCCCGATCAGCCCCCGGCTCCGCGTAAAACTGGTAGGCACCGTACAACTGCGCGTCGCCCAGGCCTTCGGCATTGCCAAGGCGGATGATCGACGCTGCTGCGGATTCGATGTCTTCGTCGCCGCCTTCATGGTGTTCTTCAGCATCGTGCCCACCGTGCCCGTGAGCGGATCGCCGCAAGCCCTGGCGCTCGATATAGGGGAGTGACAGACCGACAGTCAGTTTGTCGGACACGCCATATGCCGCGTTTAGCGCCGTTCGCGATAGCGCATTGGTACTGTGAATATCTTCACCGCGCTCTGCGCCTCGGGTTAGCGCCGCATTGCTGACGGCATCAAAAGAAACATATTGAAAATCGACTGATACCGCGGCTTTATTCGCACCCAGGGCACCGGCGGTACTGGTAATAATTGGCCCGCTGGCAAGGCCCTGAACACCAACGGACGGATGATCGGCCCATACTTTCTCAGCCGTGACAACGACGATCAGCAGCAGGGCGACAATACTTTTTGCGCCGATATTTCTTCCCATACGCTTTCCCCTCACCCTATTTCCTCTCACACTCTTCCCCCTCACAACGTTTCCGAAAACGAAAGGCCGCCAGTATGTTGATTCTTTCACGCCAGGCGACAGCACAAGTTGTCAGGGAAGAGGCAATTAGTGACACAGCCACAGGAAACGCACAAAACCCCGCAGACGCAATGTATTAGTCGATCTGAATTTTAAATGTGCCGACCACTCGCGTGGCTTCGCCGGGTACCGAGAAGCGTATTTCACCGAGCACCTGTCCACCGATGGCTTCGCCAAACTTCAGCACCATGTCGTAAGCACTGCTGGCAACTTCACTTTCGATATCACCACTTTGCGGATCACGCCACCGGTAATGCACATGGGGGCGATTGGCGGTTTTGTCGCCCGCCTTTATATCAAACGTTTTACCAGCAGGTGTCTCGCCTTCATCGAGAAACAGAAAAACCAGCAAACTGGGGTTAAACCCCCAACCGTCACCGGCGTAAATCGCCAGTGTGTTTGCGTATTCGGCATGGGTTAGCTCAACATTCGTGCCGCGGATGGAGCCGCTCACTCTGGCGGGCAGCACCACCGGTGGCAGATAAATCTGCTGCGCTTTGCCGTCCGCTGCTGCCGCTGCTCGGCCGGATTCCTCAAGCGCTTTTTTGGTTTCGTCCAGGCCAGCGGCCATGCCCTCGGCCACGGTCTGCATGCTTTCAGTCATGACCTTACCAATATCCTTGACGGCCCCCTGAATCCCCTCGCTCATGGCCTGCCCCATGGCACCCATGGCGGCGCCAAAAATGGCGCCGATCATGGCCTGGTCGGTAGCAGTTCTATCCACTTTCCACTCACCATCAACCCTGACCAGGCGGGTATCAAAACTGACCTCGCCGATGTTTGCCTGACCCTCCTGCGGTTCGGGCACCACCACTGTGGGCACGCGTGCGCCGTCCTTATCGACAATTGCTGGCTGGAGACGTATTTCCTCCACCTTGTCGCCTGCCATTTTCATTTCGCCACTAAAGGGTCCCACGGTCGGCGCTTCCTGACTGACCGTTAGCGCATTCATGGCCACCTCATCGCCCTTTTGCAGCGCCGCCCAGTACGCCTTCGCCACCGCATCTGGATCACTGCCATTACCGCCACAGGCGGCGAGGAACAATCCCACCAACAAAATCAGTACGCGTTTCATACTTTATCTCCAATTTAATGCGGCGCATGCCTCACCGCTAACGACCTTGCCGCGCTCCTCGAAAAATTTCAACCGATGCCCTGCAACCGATAAGCCCGCGCCGCAGTGTTGTGAAACAAATCCCGCTTTTCGTCGGCTGAATAAGCGCTGGCTATACGCTTGAAGGCATTCCACAGCACCACGTAGCTCACGCCTCGTTTATCCACCGGGAAGTTTGATTCAAACATACAGCGCGCTGGTCCAAACTGATCAATAGCATATTGAATCGGCCCGGCCCAGGGTTCCGCCAGTTCTTCTGAGGTGGCCGGTTGCGCCTGTTTATCCCAACGGAATCCAAACATGGGCATACCGATACCGCCGAGCTTGAGAAAGGTATTGGGCTCAGCAGCCAGTTCTTTCATGGCGGCTTTCCAGAACTCAAATATTTCTTCGCGCCGGCCCTTGTAGGGGCCGGTGCCGAGAAATCCGCCGAGGTGGTCGACAACGATTGGCGTATCGGGACAGGCGCGGGCGACAGCGGCAAGTTCCCGCAATTGCGGGTGATAAACGAAGGCGTCGTAGGTGTAGCCCAGCGCGCCCACGCGGCGCACGCCGGCAAGGTAATTTGGGTCATCCATCTGTGTTGATCTCGCCATGGCCAGGGGTGGGTGTTGGTCCTGCGCGGTAATAAAACGCACGCCGCGAAACAGGCCGCGACCGGCTTCTTCATGGGCCGCCAGCACTGCTTCGACCGCCGCGCCCATGGCGACGTCAGCATGGGCCATAATGGCGGAAATTTCCGCCTGGCCGGAGCCTGCGCTTTGCGCGGCCAGCTCGGCAACAAATTCTGTTTCGCCCACTGGGCG
This sequence comes from Porticoccaceae bacterium, assembly GCA_041622295.1. GTDB lineage: Bacteria > Pseudomonadota > Gammaproteobacteria > Pseudomonadales > Porticoccaceae > HB2-32-21. The sequence continues at coordinate 3,072 of JBFJZC010000103.1, read as the reverse complement.
CAGATGCTCCGGCCCGTCCGTGCGGTATTGCGCATGGCACTCCAGAAAAACTGTGCGTACTACGTTGTGGCCAGCTCCGGTGTCGGGATGTAAGTCGGCATGCAGATCCGACAAGGTATAGGGCCAGCCGGTATGACCGGTATCGAGCCACAAATGGTGATGGGCATCGCAGATGGGCAACTCAGGTTCCAGTGCGTCTTCCTGTATCTGAGCGAGCCAGCGGGCGTGTTCGCTGGCGGGGCTATTATCTGTGGCCATGGTGGTTTACCTCTCAGTTAGATCAGCTGCTTTTATTTTTCTTCCTGGTTCCGGTTCTAGCTCATGATGGTCTGCCCCACCGAAACTATACCGGACGACGCGAAGCCGTCGACATGGGCGACCGATAACGAGACCCCTGTTCGATCCCCATTACACATCCGGCTGGGACTGACCTCAGTCTAAAATCACACTACAACAACGCAAGCCCGGGGCCGAAACCAACATTGGTAAACATTTATACTCGCCCATCTTATACTCGCCCATCCGGCCTTAGCCAATATTAACCCGCCCTATTAACCCGCCCCACTAACCGACCCTGTTTACTTAATTTATTTTACTCACCACGAGAAACTACCTTATGGCATTGAAAGCCACTATTTTTAAAGCCATTATTCAGGTCGCCGATATAGATCGCGGCTACTATCAGGAGCATACGCTCACCCTGGCCAGACACCCCTCTGAAACCGACGCGAGAATGATGATTCGGTTACTGGCTTTCGCACTGCACGCCAGCGACACCCTGCAATTCACCCGGGGCCTGAGCACCCAGGATGAACCGGATCTCTGGCAAAAAAGCCTTACCGATGACATTGATATCTGGATCGACCTGGGGCTGCCAGAAACCAAAAGGCTGCGCAAAGCCTGCGGCAGAGCCAGGCAAGTGTTCCTGTACTGCTATGGCGGGCACAGTGTGCAACTCTGGTGGGAGCAACACCAGAGCACATTGTGCCGGCACAAAAACCTGAGCATTATAGACCTGCCCAAAGAAGCTACCGAGAACCTGGCCAGCTTCGCGCAAAAACATATGCGCATGGAATTCACCATTCAGGATGATCATATTTTTGTCAGTGATGGGCAGAACAGTGCGGGAGTTGACCTCACTTTCCTGCAGAAAGCCGTGCGTGAGTGACCAGCCTGCTGTATGAATACACCGTCGGTTAACAGCGGCAAAGGGATACCACAGACCTTTGCCGTTATTTGATTAGCGTCACTACTATTCGCAGCGTCACAGTTATTAAATCAGCATCGCTACTTAGTCGCGTCGTTATTTAACCAGTGTCGCGACCGCTTCGGCTGCCACAGGCGTCAAACCTTCACCACCTTCGGCAGTATATTGACGGATGTTTTTTATCATTGACGGCGACCAGAACTTTTTGATGTGTGTCGCAGTGCTTTGAACTTTCGCCTCGGCGTCGGCTGCGGGTATACAGGCGGCTATCTGGTTGGCCATTTTAATGAGGTGATCAACACTGTTATGTGACACGGGGAGCGGCTCCTCTGCTGACATCAATTAGTAATGCGTTGTGGATGGGTATAAACCATGTGGCGACCGGGGCGGGCAAAGCCCACCAGCGTAATATTGGCCTGGTGCGCCAGATCGATGGCAAGCCGCGTGGGCGCGGACACCGCCACCAGCATTTCGACGCCCATAACGGCGGCCTTGACCACCATTTCATAACTGGCGCGGCTTGATATCAATACAAAACTACTGGCCAGCTGTTGCACGCCCTCGCTTTGCCGACACAGCGCCCCGTAGAGCTTATCGAGGGCATTGTGGCGACCGACATCTTCACGCAGCAGCTGAATATTGCCGTCGGCATGGCACAATGCCGCACCATGAACGGCACCAGTTATCGCTTGCAGCGGCTGATTCGCCTCCAGCTGATTGACAGCCCGCTCAATAGCGCTGTGCGGAAAACGCTGGTTACCAACCACCGGAGTTGGCCGTCGGATTGCCTGTTCGAGCGACTCGGCCCCACACAATCCGCAGCCGGTGCGTCCCGTCAGGTTGCGCCGCGCTTCTTTCAGGAGTGCGAAACGCTCCGCCGCGATGTCCATAGCTATTTCAATGCCGCCAGCCACGTCCAGATCACCAGCCGTATCATGACCCACACCACGGTGATCTGCGCCACGATCGCCCCGCGCAACACGCCGCGGTACGACCGAAATATCATAAAGTTGGGCGGGGTGCTCAAGAATGCCTTCCGTAAGACTAAAACCGAGGGCGAAATCTTCGAGGTAATCGGGGGTCGCCATCATCACGACATGAGATATACCGTTGTACACCAGTGCAACGGCGGTTTCACAAATAACCTCGTCAGCAACCTGTGTCGAGCGCCCGCCTCGCCATTCACTAACTACCTGGGGACAGCTAGCGACGTGGTAATCGCTATCGGCCGCGTCGGAACGACCATCAGACAAACCATCGCACGACCCGTCAGCACGCCTGTCGCTTGCCTCAGACTCAGCGGGCTGGGCTGGTTTCTTCATCTCGACGCCGCGCGGCTCGCAAAAAGTTGAGCTGCTGTTCGTTAAATTTATGCTGTCGGTTCTGCCACTCGGAAGGTGCCGTCACCTTGCTCACCTGCACAGCTGTCACCTTGTATTCGGGACAATTGGTGGCCCAGTCGGAATTGTCCGTGGTGATGACATTGGCGCCGGAAAACGGAAAATGGAAAGTGGTATACACCACGCCGGGCTGCACGTCCGCAGTAACTCTGGCGCGCAATACCGTATCACCCACTCGGCTTTGAATACCCGTCCAGTCGCCATCGTTGATGCCACGCTCCTCGGCATCGTGGGGATGAATTTCCAGAATATCCTCACTGTGCCAGTTGTTGTTGGCCGTGCGCCGGGTCTGCGCGCCGACATTGTACTGGCTGAGAATCCGCCCGGTGGTCAACAAGAGGGGAAATTTGCGGCTGGCGCGTTCATCCGTTGGTACAAAGTCGGTGATGGCGAAAAAGCCCTTGCCGCGCACAAATTCGTCGATATGCATCGTCGGCGTACCTGTCGGAGCCTCGTCGTTACAGG
>JBFJZC010000102.1:0-9310 GCA_041622295.1 Porticoccaceae bacterium | reverse complement strand
TTGGTCGTCCGCATTGATATGGGCCTGAAACGACGTCAGCATTCGGCCCTTTGGATTACAGATCGCACCGGGTGATGAAGTGCCTTGCGCCAGAACCATGAAATCGCAGGTGCTTTGCCCCTGTAAAAATTTGCGGGCATCCGCGCCACCAACTGACAGTACGCCCTGGTTGCTCAGGTCGCTTACGGTATTGGCGAGGTCGGGATAGTCGGCTATCGTTTCATCGAAGGCGATGACCTGATCTTCGATATACTGCGCGCCTTGTTCAGCGAGAAATTGTTGCCAGTTGCTCATAGGACAAACCGTTTTAAGTTGTAGATTGAATAACAGTCGGCCCGAATAGGTACTCAAGCCGTCGTCCATTATACTATTGATGCTGGGTGATAATTGCGATTCCTGGTGGCAATCGTGTCCGTAACGTCTGTGACAGTGATGCTAATGTTATGCCAATAGAAAAAAGCCGAATTTTTTGGGCAAGTCGACGCGGTATGCTTGAGCTCGACCTGATACTGCAGCCTTTTGCAGAGAACATTTATCCAACCCTGGCGAAAGCGCACCAACATTGTTACGAGGATTTGCTCGCCTGTGAAGATCAGGATCTATTCTCGTGGCTATTACGCAGGACAAAACCCGAAGATGCGCGGATCAGCGAGATTGTTGATTTAATTCTGGCCAGTCGTGATCAGACAAATCGAGTTTAAAACATCGCCCGCCGCCGCACTCTGGCGTTTTCAGCGGCTTGTGATAGCGCTATTGCTGGTGTTGCTGCTGTTGTTGCCCCTGGCCTTCGCTAGCCGCGCCGTTCTGTGCCTTTTGCTGGCTGTGCTTAGCGTAAAGCTGTGGTGGCAACGCGAGGCGAGTCAGAACTTTGAAAGCCTGTCTGTCGACGGTGATTGCTGGAAATTGTGGAGCAAGGGTAATGACAGTGCGCTTACGGAGTGTCACCCCGAGTATTTCAGCAACTGGCTAGTGCTCTTGTCCTATCAGGAAAATGACCGCCGCTACGCCTTACCCGTATTTTCGGCCACGGTAAGCCCGCAGGATTTTCGGCGTCTGCTAGCTCTGGCGCGAGCGGCGGGGGAGCTCAGCGATGAGGATGTTGCGTCCTAGTTTTTGCTGACGATAATATCCTGTCCCGCAAAATTCATGGGTACCAGGATCGTATCCTTGACGACCGGAGACAGTTCCGGGTAATCGAGGGTATAGTGCAACCCTCGACTTTCTTTACGTAACAAGGCGGAGCGGATTATCAGATCGGCAACCACCGCGAGGTTGCGTAGTTCGAGTAAATCTCTGCTTATTTTATAGTTAGTGTAGTACTCCTGAATTTCCCTTTGCAGCAGACGAATTCTGTGTTCAGCCCGCTCGAGACGCTTGCGGGTACGCACAATGCCAACGTAGTCCCACATAAAACGCCGCAATTCGTCCCAATTGTGGGAGATGACCACATCTTCATCGGAATACGTCACTCTCGATGAATCCCAGGCGGTGGTGTAGCTGGGTTCCGGCACTTTATCGATTTCACTGCGTATGCTAGCTGCGGCTGAGCGTGCGAACACCAGGCATTCGAGCAACGAATTGCTGGCCATGCGGTTGGCGCCGTGTAAACCGGTAAACGCACATTCACCGATTGCGTAAAGGTTCTTCAGGTCTGTATGCCCGTTAATATCGGTGACGATACCACCACAGGTGTAGTGGGCCGCGGGTACCACTGGAATGGGTTCGCGGGTAATGTCTATGCCGTATTCAAGGCAGCGGGCTTTTACCGTCGGGAAGTGCAAATCTATAAACGTCTCGGGTTTGTGGCTGATGTCGAGATACACGCAGTCGCTGCCAAGGCGTTTCATTTCATGGTCGATCGCTCGAGCGACGATATCCCTTGGCGCCAGTTCGGCGTCGACGTGGAAGTTTTGCATGAACCGGCTGCCGTCCGGCAGCAACAAATGAGCGCCTTCCCCGCGTAAAGCTTCAGAAATAAGGAATGATTTGGCTTTGGTGTGAAACAGGCAAGTCGGATGAAACTGGTTGAATTCCATGTTGGCGACCCGGCAACCGCGTCGCCATGCCACAGCAATGCCGTCGCCGCTGGCACCGTCAGGGTTGCTGGTGTAGAGGTAGGCTTTGCTCGCGCCGCCAGTAGCGAGTATGACTACCCTGGCCTGAAATAGGCATACCAGATCGCTATTCCTGTCCAGCACGTAGGCGCCGTTGCAACGCAGGCTTCGCGACCCTGAGTCAGCCTGTGTCGTTAGATCGACGACAATATGATGCTCATAGACATCGATGTTAGCTGCTTCCTGAACTCGATTGGCCAGCGTGCCAGAGATCGCCTGCCCGGTAGCATCTGCGGTGTGAAGAATACGGCGATGGCTGTGCCCACCTTCTTTTGTCAGATGGAAGGCGTTACCGTTGTCGTCTTTACTGAATTTAACGCCCTGGTCAATTAGCCATTGCAGCGCGGCGGGCCCCTGTTCAAGCGTTGCCCGAACAATATCTTCGTGGCATAAGCCAGCGCCCGCATTCATGGTGTCGGCCACATGCGCATCGATGCTGTCCGCCTCATCAAATACGGCCGCAATACCGCCCTGGGCAAACCACGTGGAGCCTGTTTGTAGTTGATCTTTGCTGAGAATGGCTACCCGGTAGTCTGGACTGAGTTGCAGGGCGGCCGTCATGCCAGCAGCGCCACTGCCAATAATCAACACATCATGGTGATAGGTTTTGTTCACTGCGAATTAAGTAGCCGTGACGGCCCCAGTGCATAAGAGCGGGCATGATAGTATAGGGCGGTTGAAAAACCCAGATAACAGATGGCGTCCTGATTGCGCACGCGCGGAAGGAATGAGACCGTTGTCGAACCAATTCGGTTTTCTATGGTCAGCTAGTGGGGCCTTACTATAGCCGGAAGATTATCTGTCACTGAGGAAAGGCGTGTCTCGTGATGCCTGGCAAAGAAGTATCGAAAAGAGGGAGGGAGAATGGCAGCCGACAAGTCCGAGGTTTCCGATAAACAACTTGTCGCACGCGTACAGAAGGGGGACAAGAGGGCTTTTGATCTGCTGGTACTGAAGTATCAGTATAAAGTACATGCCATCGTTGCTCGCTTTGTCAATGATCGCGAAGAAGTGAATGATGTGGTTCAGGAAGCCTTTATAAAGGCTTACCGCGCGTTAGGTAACTTCCGCGGCGAAAGCCAATTCTATACCTGGCTCTACCGCATCGCGGTAAACACCGCCAAAAACTATCTGGTGTCTCGCAGCCGACGCCCGCCGGCCAGTGATATTGATGTAGCGGACGCCGAGTATTTCTCGGGTAGTGATAACCTGAGAGACCTTGATACACCGGAAAACCTGGCATTCAGAGATGAGCTTGAAGGGGTAGTTGACCGCGCTATCAAGAATTTGCCGGAGGATTTGCGGACGGCAGTGACCCTTCGGGAGTTTGAAGGGCTGAGTTATGAGGACATCGCCGCCATCATGGAATGTCCGGTCGGCACGGTGCGCTCCAGAATTTTTCGCGCAAGGGAGGCCATTGACGAGCAGGTCACCAGATTGACGAACGGGAATTTGTGATTTATGTGTTTGCTGGGAACCTTTCTGTCAGAGCCGGGTCAGATCAGCTAGATTAAACATTGACCGAGTCTGATGTTGCCAGAAGTGGGCTGTCGCTTTAAAGTCTAACTTAGCCGTTGGTTATATTGGGCTTCGTACAGGAATCATAATTTGTACAGGAAAAATATATGAGTGATCAAACGGATAACAGAGCACGGGAAGCCGTCTCCGCGATGATGGACGGTGAGCTGTCAGAACTTGAGTTGCATCGAACCCTGAAAGCATTATCCAACGACACAGACTTACGCCTTAAATGGCAACGCTACCATATTGCCTCCAGTGCGATGCGGCGCGAGCTTCCTTCGGTTAAAATTGACTTCTCTGCGCAAATCGCCGCTGCAATCGAAGGTGAGGAGATGTACGCTCCAAAGCGCTGGTATCGGTCTTTAGGGAAGGTGGCCGTTGCTGCTTCGGTGGCAGTGCTGGCTGTGTTCGGCATCCAGCAGCTACAGCCTGGCTTTGGTGGCCCTGGTGCTTCTTCAGGTGCTGTGGCGCATCTGGCGGTTGACGATATCGAAGCCGAGGGTCCGCGTTATCAGTTGCCTTCCGGCTTTGAAATGCCCCAGATCAGGACACGAACAGTTAGTACCGCGCCATGGCAGGCTACAGAGGGCGCGGGTTACCGATCCCTTGACAACTTTGTTGACCGGGAAACCCACCGACAGATCGAAGCCTACCTTAATGGTTTGATGATTCGTCGGGCTGAACAGGCGGCGCAGAGACCTGATCAGCGGATGTTACCGTTGGTGCGCGTGACTCAAGATATGACTCAGGAACAGCATGGGCAATAGCGGCGGATTTGCCCTGCCTGCACGACAAGCCAACGAGTAACGTTATGCTTCCTGGCGCTGGCCAGGTTGGCGCTGCTCCCTTCATGGGGGAATCGCCGAATCGACTATCGGATAGACTGCGAGACTCGCGCTCATCGGAATACAAACCATCAGGTTGCGAAGTGATTAAAGAAACGGCCGTTGTGATGCGGATCGAAAGTGATTCCCTTTGGGTCGCCGGAGTGCAGGGATCTACCTGCGGCGCCTGTAGCGCCAGGGCGGGTTGTGGCCAACGGTTGTTGGCCGCGATAACCGCGCGCTCGCCAATGGTGAGGGTTCTGCTAGATGGTCGTGACTCTGCGCACTACCAGGTTGGCGATGAAATCGAAATTGCTATCCCGGAGGACGTCGTCGTGAAAGGTTCTTTGTTCATATATTTTTGCCCATTGCTGGGGCTGCTATTGGCCGCTGGACTGGCTGAGAGCCTCTTTAATCGCGAGGCGCTAACGGTGGCAGCCGGTCTTGTCGGCTTCATGGGCGGTGGGCTTCTGGTGCGCGCAGTGTCTGTCATGGCAGGTAATAAACGTCATCTGCAACCAAGTATCGTTACAACAATTTCGGTGATGCGAGCCGTTTAGCAAAAAACGATTTGTCGTCTTGTGTGGGGGTATCGACAGGGAAAAATGGGAGATATAAGTGGTTAAGCGTTTTTTTGCAGTGATTATCCTGAGCTTTCTGGTTATGCAGCCGGCGCTGGCGGATTTGCCGGACTTTACCAGGTTGATTGCGAATAATTCACCGGCCGTAGTGAAAATAGTGACCGTCGAAAAGGCCCCGGAAAGGCGCCGCCAGCAGGTGCCGCAAGGGCAGATGCCGGACATTTTTCGAGATTTCTTTGGACAGCGAGAGTTTCCGCAACGCAACCCTTCGGCTATGGGTTCTGGTTTTATTATTTCCAGCGATGGCTACGTGCTGACCAATAATCACGTAGTCGGCACTGCGAGTCAGATTTCAGTACGCCTCAGCGACCGGCGTGAGTATGAGGGTAAAGTGGTCGGAGCTGATTCGCGATCGGATCTGGCCCTCGTAAAGATAGACGCAAAAAATCTACCGACTGTGACGTTTGCAGAGCCCGATGACCTTAAGGTAGGCGAGTGGGTAGTCGCTATCGGTTCGCCGTTTGGCCTCGATTACTCAGCCAGCGCTGGCATCATCAGTGCGATAGGTCGGAGTCTTCCGACTTCCCGCGGTGAGGACTATGTGCCATTTATCCAGAGTGACGTGGCGATCAATCCTGGAAATTCTGGCGGCCCTTTGTTTAATCTGCAAGGTGAGGTCGTGGGGATCAACTCACAGATTTACACACGCTCTGGCGGCTCCATTGGTCTGTCGTTTGCGATTCCGGTTAGCGTGGCACTCGAGGTCGTTGCTCAACTCAAGGACAAAGGTCACGTTGACAGGGGTTGGCTGGGTGTTTACATACAGGATGTGGACAAGAATCTGGCAGAGTCACTCGGGCTAAAGGAGTCCCGTGGGGCGTTGATCGCCCAGGTTGAATCCGGGAGTCCTGCTGATAAGGCCGGGCTCGAAGCGGGTGACGTGGTGATTCGCTTTGATAGTCAGGAAATTGTTGACGCCAGCGATTTACCCCACGTGGTTGGTCTGCTTGCTCCTGGCAAAAAGGTCCCCGCTGTGGCCGTGCGTAAAGGCAAGGAGCGCGACATAACGGTTGTTGTTGGCGCCCGGCCCGGTGAAGAGAAACAGGCGGCAGGTGCTGATCAAGGCGATGTGTTGGGTCTTGAGGTGGCGGAACTCACTGACGAGAGCAGAGATAACTGGCATTTGCCCGGTGGCGTTGTGGTCGGTCAGGTGTATCCTGACTCCCCTGCCGCAAATGCCGGTTTGCAGGCCGGAGACGTGATAGTGCAACTGGGCTATCGGACAGTGACGAACCTTGGCGACTACGATGCGGTGCTCGCAGAATTACCCAGGGGTACGCCAGTTGCCCTGCGGTTTTTCAGGCGTGGCAGGTCGGTATTCCGGACCATTGAAATCAACTGATGAAGCGGCAGACATTCGCAAGTAGTCCGTGGCGTGAGGATATCAAATAGGCTAGACTGCGCGTCGCCCTGCTGCCCCTCTGCCACCGGTGTTAATTAACGACGTGCCGAAACTCAATAATATTCGAAATTTTTCCATCATCGCTCACATAGATCATGGGAAATCGACCATTGCTGACCGATTTATTCAGCTGTGCGGTGGTCTCAGCCAGCGCGAAATGGCGAATCAGGTGCTCGATTCAATGGACATCGAGCGTGAACGTGGCATTACTATCAAGGCGCAAAGTGTCACGCTGAATTACACCGCTGCTGACGGGGAAATTTACCAGCTTAATTTCATTGATACGCCGGGCCATGTAGACTTTTCTTACGAGGTATCCCGTTCGCTGGCGGCCTGCGAAGGGGCTTTGCTGGTGGTCGACGCCGCCCAGGGCGTGGAGGCCCAGTCAGTGGCGAATTGCTATACGGCGATCGCTCAGGGATTGGAAGTTATTCCTGTATTGAACAAAATCGACCTGCCACAGGCGGAACCGGAAAGGGTGGCGCAGGAAATTGAAGATATTATCGGTATAGATGCGACCGATGCGGTACGTTGCAGCGCCAAAACTGGTGTGGGTATCACGGAAATCCTCGAACAGCTAGTCGCCCGTGTACCACCTCCTCAAGGTGATGTTACGGCGCCTTTGCAGGCCCTGATTATCGATTCATGGTTCGATAATTACCTGGGTGTGGTTTCGCTGGTGCGGGTTAAGCACGGTAGCCTGCGGGTCAAGGATAAAATAATCAGTAAGACGATAGGCAAGGCCAATATCGTCGATAGTATTGGTGTGTTTACCCCCAAAAGGACAGAGACCGGCGCATTGCACGCGGGCGAAGTGGGTTTCGTGGTCGCCGGTATAAAGGATATCTACGGCGCACCGGTTGGCGACACTTTTACCCATGCATCGACCCCAGATACGCCTGCGTTACCCGGTTTTCAGAAGGCCAACCCCCAGGTATATGCGGGCATGTTTCCTGTCAGCTCAGATGACTTTGAAGGCTTTCGAGAAGCATTGTCAAAATTGACGCTCAACGACGCCTCGTTATTTTACGAACCGGAAAGTTCCGACGCACTGGGTTTTGGATTTCGTTGCGGCTTTTTGGGTTTGCTGCATATGGAAATCGTTCAGGAACGCCTGGAGCGAGAATACAATCTCGACCTGATCACCACAGCACCCACGGTCGTTTATGAAGTACTTGGCAGCAGAGGGGACATCCTGCATATCTCCAATCCGTCCAATCTACCTGATGCCAGTATGATTGACGAAATGCGCGAACCGCTATGTGAAGCTAATATTCTGGTGCCGAAAGAGTATCTCGGTAATGTGATTACCCTCTGTGTTGAAAAGCGGGGTATACAAAAGGAGATGCAATTTGCTGGCAATCAGGTGTCCTTGACCTATGAATTGCCAATGAGCGAAGTGGTGATGGATTTTTTTGATCGGCTGAAGTCCGTGAGTCGTGGCTTTGCATCGCTTGATTACAGTTTTTCTCGCTTCCAGGTAGCGCCATTGGTCAGGCTTGACATCCTGATCAACGGAGACAAGGTTGATGCGCTGGCGTTAATTGTTCACCGTGATAGCGCCCAACAAAAAGGCCGCATGATCACCGACAAAATGAAAGATTTAATTCCCCGTCAAATGTTTGATGTGGCCATTCAGGCGGCTCTCGGCGGGCACATCATCGCCCGCAGTAGTGTCAAGGCCTTGCGCAAAAACGTCACGGCGAAGTGCTACGGTGGCGACGTATCCCGCAAAAAGAAATTGCTGGAAAAACAGAAAGCCGGGAAGAAGCGGATGAAGCAGATTGGGCGCGTAGAAATACCGCAGGAAGCATTTCTGGCGGTTTTGCAGACTGACAACGGGTAAAAAATATGGATCTGGATTTCCCTCTAATTCTGGTGGGTCTGACCGCCGCAGCCGGTGTGATGTGGTTGCTGGATAGGCTTTATTTGTCCTCCCGACGCTCGAAAGACAAGTCTCCCCCCTGGTATGTGGAGTCGACGGCGCCATTTTTCCCGGTACTGCTGGTGGTGCTGGTGGTGCGATCATTTGTTGTTGAGCCTTTTCAAATTCCATCAGGGTCAATGATTCCAACGTTACAGGTGGGTGACTTTATCCTGGTCAATAAATTCACCTATGGCTTGCGTTTGCCTGTTACGGGGACCAAGATTCTGGAGGTATCGGAACCGGAACGTGGTGATGTGATGGTATTTTTTCCGCCGGGGGACAGCCGATATTTTATCAAACGGGTTATTGGCTTACCTGGCGATGAAATCAGATTCGTTAACAACAATTTGTATGTTAACGGAACAAAAATGCAGCAGAAACCCACCGCGCAGGCCGCGTCGGATGGCGCTGATTTAGACGGTGGTAATTATCAAATTGTTACTGAAGACCTGGGCGGGGTTCTGCATCCCATTCGGAAACAGGTTGAGGCGAACAGGTACGGCCGCAATTTTGTCGCTGTTGTGCCAGAAGGACACTACTTTATGGTTGGTGATAATCGGGATAATAGCCATGACAGTCGGGCATGGGGTACGGTGCCAGAGAAAAATATCGTCGGTAAGGCCTTTGCCGTATGGATGCATTGGGAACAGGTGCTAAGTCTGCCGTCGTTTGATAGAGTTGGCGGGATAAGATAACGATAATAATACATTGGAGGATAGATCATGAATAAATATCACCAGCGTGGTCTTTCAACCCTGGGTATGCTGGCTGTGCTGGCCGTTGGCGGTTTTTTCCTGACGGTGGCAATGAAAGCTGGCCCCCTGTACCTGGATAATTATTTTGTCGATGCGGCTATGCAGTCCCTGCGTAATGAGCGGGTT
>JBFJZC010000101.1:0-9328 GCA_041622295.1 Porticoccaceae bacterium | reverse complement strand
GGGAGCAGGTGGAGACACTGGCCATTGCCGTCGATTGTGGTCCCTGCTTTCAGCGAGAATGTCCACTGCAACACCTCAAGTGCCTGACGGATCTTCTGCCTGACAGTGTCCTGGCAGCCATTGATCGGCTGCTTGACGCGCGCCCTGAGCGAGCCGGGTGAATGTGAAGCTGGCGTTCGTGCTGTACAAATATTTCCCCTTTGGTGGTCTGCAGCGCAACATGCTGGCGATCGCCCGGGAAGCGCAACTGCGGGGTCACCAGGTGACGGTATATTGCTCTGAATGGCAGGGTGATCGCGACAGTAGTATCCAGCTCGAACTGATTCCCGGTCGCGGCTGGACTAACGCCGGGAGGATGGCGAATTTTGCCAGTGATATGGCGCGTCGACTGCAGTTAAAAAACTTTGATCTGGTGGTTGGGTTCAACAAGTGGCCGGGACTTGATCTGTATTATGCAGCTGATTCCTGTTTTGCTGACAAAGCCTGGCGTGAGCGAGGCTTTCTGTATCGGATGACCGCGCGGGCGAGGCGCTATCTAGCTTTTGAAAAGGCGGTATTTGCAGCGCAGGCCAGCACCCACATCCTTGAGGTCTCGGTACTGGAGCGGGATCGCTTTATCACCCATTACCAGACACCCGTGGAACGCTTCCATACGTTGCCGCCGGGCATATCACCTGACCGTGCGGCACCCCCAGACTGGCGCAATACAAGGGTAAAAACCCGCCAGGCGCTGGGCATCGCCGACAACGAAAAAATTCTTCTGGCGGTGGGCTCCGGGTTTCGCACCAAGGGACTTGATCGCAGCATTAAGGCACTAAAAGCGTTGGCTGAAATTAATGCCCGGCTGTTTGTTATTGGCGACGATAACAGCAAGCCTTTTGTCAGCTTGGCTAAGCGCAATCAAGTGAATGACCGGGTTATTTTTCTGGGCGGTCGTAGCGATATCCCGAGCCTGTTGCAGGCGGGGGATGTATTGCTGCATCCCGCTTATAAGGAAAATACGGGGAATGTGCTGCTGGAAGCCATGATAGCGGGCTTGCCAGTAGTGACCACGGACGCCTGCGGTTATGCCCATTATGTTAGCGCGGCGGCCATGGGCGAGGTGACTACCAGCCCCTTTAAAGAAGCGGAATATATCGCCGCTATTAAGCGCGTTTTGCGGGATACCCCGGAAAACTGGCACCAGAGAGGCGAGGTATTTGCGCGCACCGGTGACATTTATCATCGACCCCGGGTGGCGGTAGATATTATCGAAACTCTCATCGGGAGCAGGTAATGGAGCTGGTGCTGAGAGGTGCACTGAAAACGTTATGGGCTGATGAGGATGTTTTTGCTCACGTGCAACAGCTCCACGGTGACGTGATCCGTGACAAGGAGGGACGTCAGACGCTGAAGTTTAACTGTGCCGGTAAAAACTACTACCGAAAGTTGCACAGAGGCATCGGCTGGAGGGAGATCGCCAAGAATTTTTCCCAGTTGAAAATGCCTGTGCTGGGCGCTCGCAATGAGTGGCAAGCGATCAACCGCGTCAGGGCGCTGGGCCTGGACACCCTCAATGCGGTGGCCTATGGCCGCAAAGGAGGTAATCCCGCCAGTCAACTTTCCTTTTTGGTGACCGAAGAGCTGAGCGATACGCTGAGTCTTGCGGTCTACGCTGCCCGTTGGCCTGAGCAGCCGCCGTCATTACGGGAAAAAAGGGCGCTGATTCGTAAGGTGGCGGAAATCGCCCGCACCATCCACGATGCCGGCATCAATCATCGCGATCTCTATATCTGTCATTTTTTACTGGATCAATCTACTCGAACCGAGCGCTCAGCAATGTCGCCCAGGCTGTTTCTGGTGGATCTCCATCGCGCGCAGATCAGGGACGCGGTGCCGGTCCGCTGGCTGGTCAAGGATCTGGCGAGTATTTATTTCTCGTCGCTGGATATCGGCTTGACTCAGGGCGATGTATTGAGCTTTCTGCGGGTTTATTTCGATGCGCCATTACGCACAACTCTGCGCTCGCGACGGGGGCTGCTGCACAAAATCACTCGACGTGCGATCAAGCTTTATCGACGGGATTTTGGCCGTTCGCCAGGATTGCCAGGGCAGTAGTAGTTAACGGCCGTTAACTTCAGTAGCTATATCCACAGGTCGCTCTGTTCGATTCTCTTTTTTTCGACCAGGCGAGAGATACGCTTGTGGGTTTTGCGCAGCACTTTGGTCAATAATTTTCTATTGAATGAACCAAAGCACTGCTCGCTATAGACCTGATAAAAATACAGGCGGTCTGCGCGGGAAATGGCGGGATTAATCAGTAGGCTGAGTTGGACGAGATTTTTTATTCGCGCCCTCATCGGCAGCGCGATATGCCGTTTGGTTCTCTCGTTGTCGAGAAAAGCAAATTGCCACTCGCGATCATGCCGGGCGAGGATATTGCCAGCCCGCATATCGCCGTGACTGATGTTTGTTTCGTGCAGCTGTGCAACGGTGTTGGCCAGCGCAGCCAGAAAGTCTCTTTTGGCACTTCGTCCCTCACCAGCTACCCTGTCGACCTGGACATAGAGGGTGGTGTATCCCTCCAGGGCTGCGGTCACCGTAAAAAAATCTTTCCTGATCCCATAGTGCTGTCGCCACCCGGTGGCCAAGGTTTGCGGGGCGGTGAAACCCTGCCGAATTAACATGGTATCTGCTTCCACCGCTCGCATGGCTCGGCCTTTGCGGAGCAGGTGCATGATTCTGTCGCGCTGCGAACGGAAGTGGAATTTTTTCACGAAAACGGCTGTGCTTTTGTCGCACAATCGCAGCCTGGCTTTGCAGACATCGGAGGACTCTGACGAGTGAACAGCCTGTTGGTCAGTGAGACAATGAGCCAGCGGAATATCCGCGTCGTCGGTGTGGCCCGCGTTGTCAAGAGACAGGGAGCTGTGAGTATAAAACCGCCAGGTCCCGGTCGTCCTTTTGATTAAATCGCGATTTCTGTCCATTGCCTGACTATATGTCATGAGTTCCTGTTGCATCCGACGGTTAGTAGCACGCCGTCAGCGCTGTGATGGTATTTGCCGGTGATTGTCGGTACCGGTGATACTGTCGGGCGGCGCGGTCATTATACAGTCATTAGATAACGCTTTAACTGAGCTGAGGATGACCTGTTTCTCATCCTGGTTAAGGCCTTACCGGCTGAAGCTGAGCTAATCAAAACCGTCGACTATCAGCAAAACCGTTCTGTTTGAAGGGATGGACAGGGTGCGGATTGGACTGCCAGCTGGGTGCGCCGGCGAGTTCTGTGGCGCTCGGCAAGTCTATTCGGACTATGATCGGCTCCGTTTAACCGGGGGGCTTCAATACCTTATAAATATCTACCCTGGCATTTTTCGGGCCGACGTCCGAATGTGTCAGTTCCAGTTTTGACTCGTTGTCCACACTCACCAGGCGGGGTGTCGAGCCGACTTTGTCCGTGTGAATGACGACATACTGGTAATGTTGGTGGTTGAGTTCGGTTAGCGAGTCGCCTGGTATACGAAAGCTCTGATTCGAATAATCACCACCGTAATAAGCCAGTTTTTGGTCGTTATAGTAGATGCGGGAGGATGGTGGCACGTGTTTTCTGATCCAGCTACCGGCATTGGTGATATACGCCTTATTGTTACCATCGCGAATGACAGGTTCGACAATACTGAATACAGGAATGAAGATTATCGCAGCGCGAGCGAGGGTGTTTTTGCGGCGATTACCATGGGTATGGAACCATAGTCGATCAAGCCAGAAAGGTAGCGGAATACAGAGTAATAGCGCAGGCATGAATACATAGCGGCTATCGACAAAGAAGCGCGAGGCCACCGTGTACAACGCAATCAGGATACCTATTGAGAAGTAGCCCGCAATCAGTTTCGCGTCGGCGGTTTTGGGTAACGGTCGTACTTTTACAAACAGTAAGACAAGCATCAAAAATAATATGTTTGTGGTTTTGAGCAGTGTTATTGCGACATGAAACAGCAGTCCCCCGATGATCATGTCTGAAGTGGCTTTTTCGGCCCACTTGTTCGGCATGCTGGCGCGGATGAGGGTTTTTTGCCGGGCTATGCCTTCCTGCAGTTGCCGGGCGCGGTCGAGTTCCTGTTCGAATCTAAGTGTGGGTGAGAAGACGTTGTTATAAGTGTTGTTATAAGCACCCTTATACGCGGTGTTATCCGGAGGATTGTCCGCATCGTTGTGAACAGCGGCAAAATAAAACCGACCCAATAGTCCGAGGACAAGCGCGCAGCACACCATCGCCAGGGCGAATACAGCGAATCGTTTTCTGGCCACACCAGTTAGTATCATCGGCGCCAGCAAGGCGATACCAATAATGTAGACCACAGCCTCGACTCGAAATGATGTCGCGGCGATGCCAAAGCCTAGCCATAGCAACAGATATCGCCAGCGCTTCGAATGTGTGTATTCAATGATTGCCCACAGCGCCCATAGCTGGCTCGCCCAGAAGCCAAAACCCTTGATGATATGGGGCCTCAGGTGATTGAAGCTGCTCATGCTGGCCACAACGACTATCGCAAGGATTTGCACAGAGGTGGATGCGCCGAGGGCTCTTGTTACCGCGAGAAAGCCGCACATCAGCGCGATTTGCGATAACAGGCTCAAGCTGTAGGCGGCGTAGCTCAAAGGCAGGCCGGTGTACTCGGATAACAGGGCAAATTGCCCGTAGAATGTTAACTCCGGGCGGAAGGCAAGCGCGCCTACGGTGTTGCCGTTGATATATTCGTAAGCTGCGTAAATGTAGTTGATGCCGTCGTCATTAATAATGTCATCGACGGAAAAGAACAGTAAAAAAAGTGCGACGCTGACGGCCACACAAAGTCCGTATAGCGAGAGCTTGTCCGATTTGATCGGCGTGGATAACGACGTCTGGTTCATGGTTTGCCGGCTGACACCTGGCTATTGCGGGCGAATGGACTGGTCGCGTCTATAGCTGATACATCTGCTGATACATCTGCTGACACGTCGTGGCCCCGATCTGGATGTTCAGTCTGCATTAGTTTGACAAGATGTTGACCCAGAGCGTGACGAATTACGCTTTCGTCGAGCAACTTGAGGCAACGGAAGTCCTGCGGACAGTATTTTTTTGAGCATTCAGTCGTACAGGGTTCTGGATCGCGGATGATTGTTACGCGATTGCCCAGTGGCCCCCATCGTTGCACATCGGTCGGGCCAAAAAGCGCAAAAACTGGCACCCCTGTGGCCGTCGCGAGATGCATTGGTCCACTGTCATTGCCAAGGAAAAAAGCACAGGTGCTGAACAGCGCCATCAACTCGCCCAGGTTGAGCTTATTGCAGAAATTAACGTGTGGTCTGGCGCTTTGGCTTTGCACGTCTTCTATAATTGCGCTGTCGCTAGCGCCGGCGCCAATAAAAATCACCTGAAAACCCTGCGCCGCCAGCCAGTCGGCGGTGTGTGCAAAACTAGCAGCGGGCCATTGCTTGTACGCCTTCGTGGCGCCAGCGTGAATGCAGATATACGGTTGAGCCGGTTTGACCTGGTGAGCCGCGAGTATGCTGTCGAGCGCTTGTCGATGCCGGGCGGAGAACGTCAGCTGAGGGTAGCGTGATTCATCGCATGTACCTAATAGTTCCGTAACGAACTGTGCGTAATGGTAGTAGCGATGGGGGCGTTCATTACGATCAACTATTCTGCTGTAGAAAGCTTTGTGCGCGCTATTGACTAATCCCCATCGGGTTTTCGCTCGAGGGATCATTGCGACAAACGTAGAGAGCCCCTGCGCGTCAAAATTAAGCAGCAGGTTCGCCCGGTGAGCACGCAGTGTGCACACGAAGCGATGCAACAGTTTTACCCTGCCGAAAAAACCTGCTTTGCGGAACCAGCCTCGCGGATAGTAGAGCACATCGCTGATGCCATGTACCGACTCAACAATATCTTTGTAGGCTTCATCGACGATAACCAGCGTGTTGCTATGGGTGCTTGCCAGTGCGGCGATACTGTGCAGCGCGACCAGCAGATTGCCCATGTGCTTGGTCGTCATTAGCAAAATTAATGGGCGGTCGTGCGGCGGGTTCAATGCGACAGATTTCCGTTCAAGTTATTATGGGCGGCATGTTAGATGGCATCTCCGATGTGCGGGCCCCGGGCACAGCAGTATAACGAAAGCACTTTAGCCAGTGAAAGCGGTGTATGGCATATAATGAACCGCCGCAAGTGGCGGGCGCGTTGTCGATGGCGAGGAGAGGTCGCGACATTGAGCGCCTCGATGGATGGTAATTCAGTGGAAGGTAATAATGTCTCATCAAACAGGGAAAACTCTCGGGATTATTGGGCTGGGCTATGTGGGTCTGCCGTTGGCTGTGGCTTTTGGCAAGCGTCGTGCGGTAATTGGCTTCGATATTAATACGCAACGTGTAGAGCAACTCAACGCCGGAATCGATGCAACGTTGGAGGTGGACCGGGCGGGTTTAGCGCAGGCTACACACCTGACCTTTACCGATGACCTTAATGAGCTGGCACGGTGCGCAATATTTATTCTCACGGTGCCGACGCCGGTCGATGAGCATAAGCAACCGGATTTTACGGCCGTCAGCGGCGCCTGCCGCACCGTAGGGAGTATTCTGAAGTCCGGCGACATCGTTATTTTTGAATCCACAGTCTATCCAGGTGCAACGGAGGAGATTTGCGTCCCCTTGCTGGAAAAGCAATCGGGACTGGTCTTTAACCGGGATTTTTATGTTGCCTATAGCCCGGAGCGGATTAATCCCGGCGACCGGGTTCATCGTCTGGAATCAATCGTCAAGGTTGTGGCAGGCTCTACGGAGAGCGTAACGGATGAAATTGCTGAGCTGTACGGCGAGGTGGTGCAGGCCGGCATTCACCGGGCGCCGTCGATCAAGGTGGCCGAGGCGGCGAAAGTTATTGAAAATACCCAGCGTGACGTCAACATTGCACTGATCAACGAGCTCGCAATGATTTTTAATCGCATGGATATCGATACCGGGGACGTGCTCGACGCGGCGGCGACAAAGTGGAATTTTCTGAATTTCCGCCCAGGCCTGGTGGGTGGCCACTGTATTGGTGTTGATCCCTACTACCTTACCCACAAGGCGCAGGCGATTGGTTACCATCCCGAAATGATCCTCGCGGGCCGCAGGATCAACGACCAGATGAGTGCGTATGTGGCGACTGAACTCGTACGCTTGATGATTCGCAGGAAAATCGCCATGGTCGGTGCACGTATTCTGGTGTTAGGGCTCACTTTCAAGGAAAACTGCCCGGACATAAGAAATACCAAGGTGGTTGATCTGGTTGCGGAGCTGGCCGGTTACGGCGTGCAGGTAGATGTATACGACCCCTGGGTGGACGCGCAGGACGCGCACCGAGGGTATAACATTGAACTGGTAGAGCAGCCAGCTGAGGGGAATTACGATGGTTTGATCGTGGCCGTTGCGCACCAGTGTTTTGTCGACGAAGGTGTCGCGTCGCTAAAGCGATACTGCAAGGCGGAACATATATTCTACGATCTGAAGAGTGTTTTTCCTGCCGCGCTGGTTGATGCCAGACTTTAGGTGAGTTGGGTCGACGGCGGTGCACCGATACCGTAACGTCGTGATGGCCATTGATTTAACTAAGTATTGAGAAACGAGTAAATGAAAATACTGGTTACCGGCGTGGCCGGCTTTATTGGCTCCCATGTTGCGTTGCGCCTGCTGGCGAGGGGTGACGATGTGCTTGGCCTGGATAACCTCAATGACTATTACGAGGTGACTCTCAAGGAGGCGCGCTTGAGTCGGGTTGAGGCGGCTGGTAATGAAGCAGAGACTGGCGCGTTTTCTTTCGTCAAAATGGATGTGGCGGATCGTGTTGGCATGGCTCAGTTGTTTAAGGATGAAAAGTTCGACCGCGTTGTCCACCTGGCCGCACAGGCTGGCGTCAGGTATTCCCTGGAAAATCCCCACGCGTATATCGATAGTAATATTGTCGGTTTTACCAATATCCTTGAAGGTTGCCGTCACACCGCAGTAGGACATCTGGTCTATGCCTCGTCGAGTTCGGTATACGGCGCCAATGAGGCATTGCCGTTTTCGGTGCATGACAACATCGATCATCCGTTGTCACTTTACGCGGCCACCAAAAAGGCCAATGAATTGATGGCGCATACATATAGCCATCTCTATCGTTTGCCAACCACGGGCCTGCGCTTTTTTACGGTGTACGGTCCCTGGGGTCGACCCGATATGGCGTTGTTCCTGTTTACCCGGGCAATCCTTGCCGGTGAACCGATAGACGTTTTCAACTATGGCAAGCACAGGAGAGACTTCACCTACATTGATGATATTGTCGAAGGCGTCGTGCGTACGCTCGATGCAACGGCGCGACCAAACCCGGACTGGGACGGCAAGTACCCTGACCCAGGGACCAGTTCAGCGCCGTGGCGGGTCTACAATATTGGCAATAACCAACCGGTCGATCTGGAAGATTACATCCTCGCTATCGAGGAGTCTCTGGGCATGACAGCGCAGAAAAACCTGTTGCCCCTGCAGCCGGGCGACGTGCCAGACACCTTTGCTGACATTGATGCGCTCATTGACGATGTTGGTTACCGGCCAACGACGGGCGTACGCACGGGTATTCAGCGCTTTGTGGCCTGGTACCGGAGCTATTACCAAAGTGAGCCGTGACGCTAGCAGGTTGTGCAGTGACCGGTTGGCTGCGGGCGGACAGGTAGCAGCAGGCGCACCATTGCGTCGTGCTAGCATGTGCCTGTTCCCGACAAGGCGAAGGTATCCCCCATGCTTCAGCTAGAGGCCTTACGCAACGCTCCCCTGCGGATCGATCCGTATCCCTACACGGTGGTGACTGATTTTATTCAACGCGACAGGATGGCTGCGGTGCTGAGAGACTTTCCTGATATCCAGCATGCAGGCAGTATCCCGGTTGAGGAAATCACCGGGGGAGAAGCTTATCGGGCGTTATTGCAGGCTCTGGAGGGTGACGCATTTCGCCAGGTGGTGGCCGACAAGTTCGATATAGCGCTGGACGATTTCCCGATTATGACCACTGTTCGCGGTGTTATGCGGGACAAGGACGGCCGCATCCACACCGACTCTAAAACCAAAGTCATCACTGTGCTGCTTTACCTTAATGAAACCTGGGAACAACCTGGGGGCCATTTGCGGGTACTGCGTAACGAGCTGGATATAAACGACTATGTTGAAGAAGTTTCGCCCCTGGCAGGCACATTGATGGTGTTCAAGGTAACCGATAACTGCTGGCATGGGCATACGCCCGTAGAAGGTAAACGCCTGTCTATTCAGATGAATTACCTGACTGGCGAAGCGGCGAAGG
>JBFJZC010000100.1:0-9429 GCA_041622295.1 Porticoccaceae bacterium | reverse complement strand
TTACTGGCGGCGGGCGCTCAGTTTGTTGCCTCCGGATTCAGGCAATGCACGTGCGTTACAGGCCGGTGTCGCCAAAGCTGTCAGCTTACAAGGTACTAATGCTGAAGCGGCCCTGTTAACGGTACAGGTTAACCTCGCCGAAGCGTTGCGAGATCCATCCCTCAGTCCGACCAGTTTAGTTTATGTCTATGCCAGACAGTGGCAGGGTCCGCCAATGCCGTTGGTTGCGCAGCGCTATACCGTAGCCGATTTACCTGTTGAGGTAACCTTTACGGATGCGATGTCACTCGCAGCTTCGCGAAAGTTGTCTGCTGTGGATCAGATTGAAGTGATTGTCAGGGTCGCCCTTAGTGGCAGTCTGCAGGCTGTGTCAGGCGACCTGGAAGGACGTATTGGGCCGCTTTCTATAAGTGAGCAGCGTCATCACAAAGTGACTATTGATCGACGGGTGCCTTAGGGTCTACGGTTACTCTTTGGCAGGTCGTGGCGTTTTGATAGTCGCCATTACGTAATTTAATCGAGGTAAAAGAGTAGTCCTATGGCCAACCATGTGAAACACGAAAGCAAAGAAACCTATAAGGCAAGTCATACGCCGACAAAAATAGCCAATCGGCTGGAGCAAGGGCCAAGTTCAGTTTATCTCAAAGATTTTGTATACGGCGCTGTGGACGGCGCGGTGACTACTTTCGCGATCGTTGCTGGCGTCGCGGGCGCGGGTTTGTCGTCTGGCGTAATTATTATTCTCGGCTTTGCCAACCTGTTGGCAGACGGCTTTAGCATGGCGATCAGTAACTTTCTAGGTACGCGCGCGGAGAATCAGTTGCGTGAACAGACCCGTGCTCGGGAGATGGATGAAATTCATAAATGGCCGGAAGGTGAACGTGAAGAGGTTCGTCAAATTTATGCCAACAAGGGGTTTGACGGTGAATTGCTGGATCAGGTGGTTGAGGTTATTACCGCCGACGCTGAGCGCTGGGTAGATACCATGTTGCAGGAGGAGCACGGTATGGCCTTACAGGATCACGACGCTACCAGGGCGGGTATTGCAACTTTCGTGGCGTTTCTGTTGGTGGGCCTGATCCCTCTGCTGCCGTACCTTGCCAACTGGATAAAGCCCGGTTTAATTGAGCAGACTTTCCTGTGGAGTTCGGTATTAACGGGTATTGCATTTCTGTGGGTGGGTGCACAAAAGGCCCGCTTTGTTAATCAAAGCTGGCAAGTGGGGGGGGTCGAAACGGTTGCGATTGGCGGTGCAGCAGCTGCTATCGCTTATGTTATCGGTGTGACGTTAAAAGGTTTAGTGGCGTAGCCGGGACTGGCCGTTTGGCGAAATTGTGCCACAATGAAACTGTGAAGCGGCTAGCTGGAGTTAGCCGATGCCGAGCGGGGGCGCGATGAGTGATCCACTTAAATTTTGGGATGGTCATTCCGACTGGCGAGCGGCGGAACAGGCGTGGGATGCTCGGGCAAGCAGATTAGCAGCTGACAACCCCCTGCGTACCTTCAGGAAAAACCCAAATTTGCCCGGTATTCGTCGCAAAACCCGCAAATACCTGTCCTGGAAAACGCTGTCTTATATCCACCATCACGATTTTAGCGGCAAACTGGGGCGTTATTTTTGGCGACGTCCGTTAACGCATGGATGGGGCCTGGTTAAAACGCTGTTGCGATCGCACAGTTATCGACGGGACGGCGACTTTTTTCTGTACTGTCTGCCCGATATGGCAGTGTTCAAGCGAAAGCTGGTGATGCCGGATACGGTGTTGGTCGCCGGATTTTCCTATTGCCACAAACCCTTTGAGTGTCCGTCGGGTCGCTTTACTGACGACTGTATCCATGATGCTCAAAGCCCGGTGTGCGGACAATGTTTTATTGGCAAGTGTGTACACAGTTTGCCGACGACAAGGGTCGTGCCGTTGTTTATTACGACGGTACATTATATTGGCGAAAAAATGATCGAAGCGCGACAAAACTGGCCTGAGCACAAGGTGTTGTTTGTGATTACCGCCTGTGAATTAACTCTGGAGATGTTTGGCAAGCTCGGTAGTGCTGTCGGCCTGCAGGGTATTGGTGTGCGTCTCGACGGACAGATCTGCAACACCATGCGTGCTTTTGAAGTGTCTGAAGTCGGTGTTAAACCGGGCATGGCCGTCGTCATGGATGATACCCAGAGTAGGATGATGGAGCTGTTTCAGATGTTTTCGGAGGCCTCTGGCAAAGCCGATACACCAGACTTTTCTTATCCTGCCGAGCCGTCCAGGTCAACGAGAAAGGACAATATTATCGCCACCGATGGCAGGCAATAGTTGTTTATCAGAACGCTCTGGTCGAGTCGAACTCTACGATCAGATCATCAGACAAATCTTCAAGGCTGTGCCGCAAATCTTCCAGAGCAAGGCCCGGGGGTAGGTGGAGGGTCGCCTCAAAGTGAAACAGGAGCTCACCACTCATTGCCGCATTGTCGCAACAGGTGGTCAATTCTTCGACGTTGACGGATTGTGCCGCAAGTATGCGGCTGATTTCTTCGACGATTCCAGGACGGTCGTTGCTGGTTAGCGCAATATTTATGGTCAGGCCCTCGGGTTTGTCGATGGCGTTGGCGGTTTCCACGTTGATACGCAGCCCTGACTGGTTTAGCGCCAGCAGGGCAGTAACCAGGGCGTCGCGGTTGTCGTCAGCGACACTGACGAGGAGGATGCCAGCAAATTTGCCCGCCAGACGGGACATGCTGCTTTCCAGCCAGTTGCCGTGGTTTTTTCTGATGGTCGCGGCGAGACTGTCGACCACACCGGTGCGGTCGTCGGTAATAATGGTCAGGGCGAGTAAGTGGTTCATGGTTCCTGGCCTGTGAGAAGGGTTCCTGTGGAGGAGGTGTTTATTTGCGTGTGCTTGTTAGACGTTGCCGGTACCCGCCCACGTCTAACAAGCACGACGCTATCAGCTGCTAGGACGGCGTTGCGCTAAAGGCCGAGGGTGATCATTATGCCGCAACCCTCTGGGGTGGCAACCCCGGAAGACGGAACGGAAATGTTGGTCTGCTCAGTGACTATTAGGTCGAATATAGTCATTGTATGTTGATAGTCCGATCATTATGGTTGGCGGTTTTGTCAGGTCACACGAATGTTGTCATCACTGCGTGTTGAAGCGCCCCATGACGGCCGTGCTAGAGGCTTTCTCTGCAAGAATAGTTGACCGGTTTAATTTGAAGAGAAGAGGCTTAGTGAATGGATTTTAACCTTTCCCCGGAACAAACCATGATCTACGAGTACGGTAAGCGTCTTAGCAAGACTTACGACCGTGCTTACTGGATGGAGAACGCTGATAAACACAGGTTCCCCGAAGAGATGTACGCTCAGGTTGCCGCCGATGGTTTTCTTGGCACGATGGTTCCGGAAGCTTATGGCGGGTCTGGTCTGGGTATGACCGAAATGTTGTTGTTTCAGGAAGGCATTGCCAATGAGGGCATACCGCTGCTGAGCCTGGTGGTCGGCGCCTGTATGTCGATGTCCGTTATTGGCGAGCATGGCACTGAACAACAAAAGCAACAGTACCTGCCTGGCGCCTGTGTCGGCGATATTCGCTTTTGCTTTGCGATTACAGAGCCTGATGCAGGCACTAACAGCATTCGTATTTCCACCCTTGCCAGGCCTGCTGCAGGCGGTCGATTTAAACTCAGCGGAGCCAAGACGTTTATAACCGATGCTGCCGAATCGGACTATGCCTTGGTGGTTGCGCGGACGACCCCGCACACTGAAGTGAAACGTAAGACCGACGGTTTTACGTTGTTTATTGTCGATTGCAAAGCCAAAGGCATTGAAATGCAACCCATTGCGGTGAGCATTGCCTTACCAGAGGTTCAGTATCAGGTGTTTTTTGACGACGTTGATCTCGGTCCTGAAGACGTCGTGGGAGAAGTGGGTAAGGGCTTTAATATTTTGTTTGAATCACTGAATCCGGAGCGTATTTTGGGTGGTGCAGTGTGCAGTGGTATCGGCCGTTACGCGATGGCCAAAGCGGTTGAATATGCTAATGATCGCATTGTGTTCGATCGCCCCATTGGCGCTTATCAGGCGTTGCAGCATCCCCTGGCCAGGGCAAAAACGGAGATTGAAATGGCCTCTCTGATGGCGCGTAAGGCAGCCTGGTTATTTGATAGCGGTATGCCCTGCGGTGCAGAAGCTAATATGGCAAAGCTTGCCGCTTCCGAAGCTGGCATAAAAGCCGTCGATGCCTCGTTGCAATGTTTTGGCGGTAACGGGTTTACCAGGGAGTACGGTATTTTCGATTTATATCCCCTGGTACGGCTGACCAAGACGGCACCAATTAACAATGAAATGATTCATAACTATATTGCCGAACACGTGATGGGGCTGCCACGCTCCTACTGAGTTACGCATGCCATTGCGAGCACTTTGAATAAGAACGTTTAACTGAATTAGTGATCAAAAATAACTAAAAGGGGGTTTAAGGTTATGGATTTCACACTATCTGAAGAACAACGCATGATCTATGAGTATGGCCGTAACCTGAGCAAGACCTACGACCGCAAACATTGGATGGAATATGCTGAGCGGGGCGAGTTCCCCAAGGATATGTACCAACAGGTTGCCCGGGACGGTTTTGTCGGCGTCATGGTTCCTGAGGAGTACGGCGGCGCGGGGCTGGGCATGATGGAGATGGGCCTCCTCAACGAAGGCCTGTCGGAAGCGGGGATACCACTATTAAGCCTGGTGATTGGGGCGACGATGGGGCTAAGCCTGATTTCGCGTTTTGGGACGGAAGCGCAAAAGCAGCAATACCTGCCGGACTCCTGTGCAGGCAAAACCCGCTTCTGTTTTGCTATCACCGAACCCAATGCCGGCACCAATACCATTAGAACTGCTACGACGGCGACGCCAACGGCGGGTGGTCGATTCAAGATCAACGGCGGCAAAACCTATATTACTGACGCCGGTGACGCTGATTATATGATTGTGGTGACACGCACTACGCCGCTGGATGAGGCAGAGCGCAGTACCGACGGTTTTACGCTATTTATTGTCTCCACCAGGGCCAAAGGTATAACGACCCACCCCATTCCCATCAGCGTTAAAATCCCGGAAACCCAGTATCAGGTGTTTTTTGACGATGTTGATGTGGGCCCGGAAAATGTTCTTGGCGAGGTCGGCAAAGGCTTTCGTGTGCTCTTTGAAGCCATTAACCCAGAGCGTATTCTGGTCGGGTTCATTTGTGCAGGCCTGGGCCGCTACGCCATGACGAGGGCGGTTGAATACGCCAATGACCGGGTGGTATTTGACCGTCCTATTGGCGCTTATCAGGCGCTTCAACATCCGCTCGCCAAAGCTAAAACGGAAATTGAACTGGCCGCGTTGATTTCTCGCAAAGCGGCATGGTTGTTCGATCAGGGCCAACCCTGTGGGGCGGAATCAAACATGGCAAAATTTGCCGCTTCTGAAGCGGCCTGTCACGCTGTCGATGCCTCATTGCAATGTTTTGGTGGCAACGGGTTTACTAAAGAATACGGTATTTTTGATATCTATCCGATGGTGCGTTTATTGAAAACTATTCCGCTCAACAATGAAATGGTATTGAACTACATAGGTGAATACGTGCTGGGTATGCCGCGTTCCTATTAAACATTCAGTTTGCACGCGAACTGTTTTTATCGACCACACGACTTCCAGAGGCGAGATTGATGGACTTTAATTTATCCGACGAACATAAAATGATTTACGAATACGGTGAAAGTCTCGCGAAGACCTATGACCGTAAATACTGGATGGAATGCGCTGAGCGCAGAGCCTTTCCGAAGGAGATGTACCAACAAACAGCACGGGACGGTTTTGTCGGTACCATGGCGCCGGAAGCCTACGGTGGTGCGGGCCTCGGTTTGCTCGAGATGGAATTGTTTACCGAAGGCCTGGCCAACCAGGGAATTCCTCTGTTGACCTATGTGGTGGGTTCGGTGATGTCGCTTGGCCCGATTGGTGATCACGGCACTGAAGAGCAAAAGCAGCGCTATTTGCCCGATGCCTGCGCCGGCAAAACGCGGTTCTGCTTTGCCATTACCGAGCCTAATGCTGGCACCAACACCATGAAAGCGACGACCATTGCGACCAAAAAGGCCGACGGTCGGTATCGACTAAATGGCGCTAAAACATTTATTACCGATTTTGTTGAGTCGGATTATGCGCTGGTTGTGACACGCACCACGCCTTTTGAGCAAGCGAAGAAAAAAACCGATGGTTTTACCCTGTTTATAGTGGATACCAAAGCCCGAGGTATAGAAGCCCATCCCATACCGGTAAGCATTGCCTTACCAGAAATGCAATACCAACTGTTTTTTGATGACGTAGACCTGGGGCCGGAAGATATCCTCGGTGAAGAGGGTAAAGGTTTCGAGATTCTCTTCGAATGCCTTAATCCAGAGCGCGTTATGGTCGGCGCCATAGGCTCAGGCGTGGGGCGTTATGCGATGGGCAAGGCCGTTCAGTATGCCAATGATCGTGTCGTATTTGACCGGCCCATAGGGGCCTATCAGGCTTTGCAACATCCTTTGGCAAAGGCCAAAACCGAAATTGAAATGGCTTCGTTAATGACCCGTAAAGCGGCATGGTTGTTTGATCGGGGAGAGCCCTGCGGGGCGGAAGCCAATATGGCGAAATGCGCAGCCGCCGAGGCTTCTATTCATGCAGTCGACGCTTCGTTACAGTGCTTTGGGGGTAACGGATTCACCAAGGAATACGGTATTTTCGATCTGTATCCGATGGTGCGACTGTTTAAAACAGCGCCACTTAATAATGAAATGGTGCTTAACTATATTGGCGAGCATGTTATGGGGCTCCCCCGTTCATATTAGGGCGTCCGTATTAGGTTCGGTGGGGCGACGATATATTAATTTTTTAGCTGCTGCTGACGTGGCAGGTTTGTGTACTTGAGACGAGATACGATGGATTTTTCACTGAGCAATGAACAAAACATGATTTACGATTACGGTAAAAGTCTGGCCAGAACTTTTGACCGTAAGTACTGGATGGAGTGCGCTGACGCGCACCGTTTTCCGGAAGAAATGTATAAGCAGGTCGCCACCGATGGTTTTGTTGGCACCATGGTGCCGGAAGCATACGGCGGTGCTGGTTTAGGGCTGCTGGAAATGGATTTGTTTCTGGAGAGTCTGTCTGATCAGGGTATTCCCCTGCTGAGCCTGGTTATCGGTGCGACCATGGCCCTGGGCCCTCTCGGTGCCCACGGTACTGAGGCACAAAAACAAAAGTATCTGCCGGATGCATGCTCAGGCAAAACCCGGTTTTGTTTTGCGATAACAGAATCAGGTGCTGGCACCAATACCATTCGCGCCACCACGATAGCCAAACCAACGCCCGATGGCCGTTTTAAACTGAGTGGAGAAAAGGTATTTATCACGGATTTTGTCGAGTCTGATTACGCTCTGGTGGTGGCGCGAACGACGCCGCACACCGAAGTTAAGCGTAAAACAGAGGGTTTTACGCTGTTTATTGTTGATACCAAAGCGCAGGGGATCGAGGCTCGTGTTATACCGGTCAGT
Source organism: Porticoccaceae bacterium (assembly GCA_041622295.1). Taxonomy (GTDB): domain Bacteria; phylum Pseudomonadota; class Gammaproteobacteria; order Pseudomonadales; family Porticoccaceae; genus HB2-32-21. The sequence continues at coordinate 1,865 of JBFJZC010000100.1, read as the reverse complement.
ATCCCCATTCCGGAGCTTCAGTATCAGGTGTTTTTCGATGAAGTGGATCTTGGACCGGAACATGTGCTGGGTGAAGTTGGCAAAGGCTTTGAGATTTTATTTGAATCCCTTAACCCGGAGCGCGTGCTGGTCGGCGCGATCTGCACCGGCGTCGGTCGCTACGCCATGGAGCGGGCCGTTCAATATGCTAACGATCGCGTGGTATTCGATCGTCCCATCGGCGCCTATCAGGCGCTGCAGCATCCTTTGGCAAAGGCCAAGACAGAAATTGAACTGGCGTCGCTGATGACCCGTAAAGCAGCCTGGTTGTTTGACCGCGGGGAGGCCTGCGGAGCGGAATCAAATATGGCCAAGTACGCGGCCGCAGAAGCAGCCCTGCATGCGGTTGACGCTTCACTGCAGTGTTTTGGTGGTAATGGCTTCACCAAAGAATACGGCATTTTCGATATTTACCCGATGGTTCGCCTGTTTAAAACGGCGCCACTAAACAGCGAAATGATCCTTAACTATATTGGCGAGCATGTCATGGGACTGCCGCGTTCCTATTAGCCGTTGACATGGTAGAAGCCCGTTAATGTAGTGGCGAACTGCTGACTATGTTGTGCATTAATTTGTTACCCAACCGGAGACCCTGATGGATTTTAATTTAAGCCCAGAACAGCAAATGATTTACGAGTACGGCAAAAACCTCGCCAAGGATTTTGATCGTGCCTACTGGGTAGATTGTGCCGAACGCCGTGAATTTCCGACTGCGATGTATAAAAAGGTTGCCGAGGACGGTTTCGTTGGCCTCATGGTGCCGGAGGCTTATGGCGGTGCGGGGCTAGGCATGTTTGAGATGGTGCTGTTCCAGGAGGGCCTGTCCAATATGGGTATCCCCTTATTAAGCCTGGTGGTGGGCGCTACCATGTCGCTGTCGCCCATTGGCGACCACGGAACTGAAGAACAGAAACAGAAATATTTACCCGCTGGTTGCGCCGGAGATATTCGCTTTTGCTTTGCGATTACAGAGCCTGACGCTGGTACCAATACCATGCGCGCTACCACCATGATCAAGGCCGACGGCAAGGGTCGCTACAAGCTAAACGGTCGTAAAACATTCATTACGGATGCAGAAGGCTCGGATTATATGTTGGTGGTGACGCGTGATGTCCACCACAGTGAGGTCAAGCGCAAGACCGATGGCTTCACGGTGCTGATTGTGGACACCAGGTCTCCGGGTATTGAAATGCGGCCCATTGATGTCAGTATTCCCATTCCCGAGTGGCAGTATCAGATATTTTTTGATGATGTTGACGTTGGTCCGGAGAATATTCTCGGTGAAGTCGGCAAAGGTTTTGAAATATTGTTCGAGTCACTCAATCCAGAACGAATCATTTTGTCCTCGGTCTGTACTGGTCTGGGCCGCTATGCCATGGAAAGAGCGGTGGATTACGCTAACGACAGAGTGGTGTTTGATGGCCCCATCGGCGCTTATCAGGCTCTGCAACACCCGCTGGCCAAAGCCAAGACCGAAATTGAGATGGCGTCGTTGATGACGCGCAAGGCGGCCTGGCTGTTCGATCAACGACTGCCCTGTGGTGCGGAGTCGAACATGTCAAAATATGCGGCGGCAGAAGCCGCTATGCATGCGATAGATGCCTCTCTACAGTGTTTTGGCGGCAACGGCTTTACCAAGGAATATGGGATTTTTGATCTTTATCCAATTGCCAGGCTAATGAAAACGGCGCCATTAAACAGTGAGATGGTGCTCAACTTTATTGCTGAACACGTGATGGGATTACCGCGTTCATACTAGTTTCGTTGCTCATTGAGACGCGTTAATTTTGACTAACTAAGAGGCTGTTAAGCGGACTGATAGTTAG
>JBFJZC010000099.1:0-9505 GCA_041622295.1 Porticoccaceae bacterium | reverse complement strand
CGTGCCCTTTAAGGAACGCGCTGCACGCACCGAAGAGTCCGTGCAGGCAATACGCTCATTGTGGAAGGACGAGCCGGAAGCCTTTCAGGGCAGGTATTTCAACTGGGGGCCACAAAACTCCAATCCCAAGCCGGTACAAAAACCGGGTGTGCCCATTATCGTTGGTGGCAATGTTGAGGGGGCCGCCCGACGTGCCGCCAGGGTAGGTGACGGCTTTTATCCTGCGTCAGGCAGCTTAAAAACCTTGCCGACATTACTTGATGCCATGCGCGATGAGTGCGCCAAAATCGGCCGTGACCCCAACGAAATAGAGCTCACCGTGGCTGGCGGTAATCTTGATCCCGGACGTGTACGGCAGTATCAGGATATAGGCGTATCGCGCATGATGATTAACCCACCTGCCATGGACGCTGAGGGCATTAAACGTGGGCTTAATGAGTTTGCTGAGAACGTGCTGGCTAAGGTCTAAGAGCATCAGGAAGTGAGAGGGTGCCGGGTCGGTTTCTGTCAGGCCGATTTTTGTCGCGTTCACATTTGTTAACAATCATCCGGCGAGTGACCTCGCTAATATGTTCCAGGTCATTCAATCTGGGGACAGTTCCATGCTGTTGGGCTTTACTGTTAGTAGAAGTACCAGATAATCCATGGACTTTTTAATAGCACGCCAGCCCATTTTCGACATTTCGGGCGATGTTGTGGCCTACGAACTTTTGTTCCGTACCCATCTGGAAAATGCCTGCCCCGAATTTGATGGCGACCGGGCGACCGCCAACGTCATGATGGATAACTTTATCCTCAACAACATAACGACATTGACTGATGGTAAAAAGGCGTACATCAATTTTACTGAAAAATTATTGCTGGAGGAGTTTGCGTTCTACCTGCCAAAAAACGATGTTGTGATTGAAATTCTGGAAACCATTCCAGCGCACGATGCGGCGGTTAGTGCCTGTAAAAAATTGTGCGATGCCGGGTATACCATTGCGCTGGATGATTTTGTGCTGGAGCCCGACAACGCCAATGCCGCGCTCATCGATCACTGTCACACGATCAAGGTCGATTACCTGGCAACCACGGTCGCGGATAGGCAAAGAATAATCGCGCAGTTAAAAGGTCGAGAAGTCGCCTTGCTGGCTGAAAAAATTGAAACGTTGGCAGACTACGAGCTTGCCAGGAGTGAAGGTTTTAGCTATTTCCAGGGCTATTTTTTTGCCAGGCCGGAGATGGTGGCTGGCACTCGACTACCTGAGAACAAGCTAAGCAAAATGCTCCTCGTTAAGGCGGTGAATGCCTCGGACTTTGATGTGGAAAATATTGTGCTGGCGATCAAGCGAGATGTCTCGCTGAGCTATAAATTATTACGATGTATTAATTCAGCCGCTTTTGGCTTCTCAAAAAGAATCACATCGATCAAGCACGCGGTCGTTTATCTGGGTTTGCAGGAAATGCGTAAGTGGGTTTCTTTTGTTGCGATGGCTGATATGTGTGACGAGAAATCGCCAGAACTGCTGCGCACCGCCTTAACGCGAGCGCATTTAGGTGAGCAACTTGCGTCTTATACGGGTATGAGAGGCGTCAAGGACGACATTTTTCTAACCGGTTTGTTTTCTCTGGCTGACGCCATGATGGGCCGCCCCATGGCAGAGATTATGGAGGAAATTCCTCTGGCCGACACAGTCAAAGAAACCTTGTTGGGCGAGAGCGCGGGTTATCGCCCCATTCTGGATTTCGTCGAGGCTTTTGAGAAGGGTGACTGGACTAACCTTGACGTCCACTGTCGAAAACTGAATATCACTCAGGACCAGTTACTGACTTCGTGCAATAACACCACCGCGTGGGTTCAGGAAGCCCTGGTAACGGTAAAGCTGGCGGGCCGATAAGTACTATACGATGCAGGGGTTCGGCTTTGGCTTTCATTGAGCTGCAACGTGACTGGAACCGCTGGAGTGGCTTGCGGAGTCAGGGAGACAATCAGCAGCATATTTTCGCTGCCCGTAGACCCTGATCAGGCGGTAGGCCAGGCCAGACAAGTTCTTTTCACCGTCACCGTCACCGTCATCGCCACCGCACGATAATGCGGTGGCGCGGTCGTGGCTAGAATGCCAGAATCAATAAAGTGAGAAACCTGGGCTTAGGGCCTAAGATTTAGGCGCACCGGAATTTAGCACCAGTTGACCATCTACCACTGGAATGCTATCGCCTGGTCTATGATCCATACGCACCTGGCCTTCGCTGTCGTTAAGCAAGTAGCGAACATCGTAGCCAATAACTTCGCTCTGGGTATCAGTGACTGTGCGGCAGCGTCGCTCGGTAGTGGTGTAAGTATTATTTGCCTGCATTTGTTCCTGAGTCTTATTGCCAGCGTAACCGCCAGCTACTGCGCCCGCCGCAGTAGCGACTTTTTTGCCAGAGCCGCCGCCAAGCTGTTTGCCAACAACGGCGCCCAGAACGGCTCCGGCTACGGTGCCGACAACTTGATGCTGATCTTTCACGGGCTGTTGCCGGGTCACTGCCACATCCTCACACACTTCCCGGGGGGTACGTTTCTGTTGGGTAGCTTCGGTCACCTCCAGAACTTTGGCATAGCTGGATGCGGGGTTGAGCAAACGGTAACCTCCTATAGCACCGGCAGTTGTTGCCAACACGGCGCCAGCGACGAGGCCGACAATCATTGATTTGTTCATATTGACACTCCTGAGGATTAGTTTGTCCTGCAGCGGTAGCCTAGCACCTTTATGCCTCGGCCCCACTACGATGATTAACGCCCGGGTGCGGTCCCGGTTGACAGGCGTCGACAAATATCTGCTGGTGGTAAGAGGTGTCCCGATGGGGCGGCGTGAGGAATAACGTTAGCCAGAGTTTGATATTGTCGCGCCGCGTAAGTGCGGCGCGGGAGTGGGCTTGCTGCGGTTGACTTGTCGAGTCGTCGCTTAATCGAGTAGTTGAGTAAGTAGTTAAGCAGTCGAATAAACCATCCCTAGTCTGAGCAAAAATGCCAAATTCAGGCCTCAGCCCATCTCACGCCATACCCCTTATTCGTGGGCAATAACCTTGTTGGTAAACAGATAGTCCTTAAGTTCCTTGTCAAAAGCCGGGTCTTGGCGTCGAATCCATTCCAGCACCATTGCCGCATGCTCTTTTTCTTCGTCACGATTGTGGGCGAGGATGGCCTTCAGTTGCTTATCTTTGCACGCATCCACGCGTTGGTTATACCAGTCGACTGCTTCGAGCTCTTCCATAAGCGAGGTGATAGCCCGGTGCATATCTCTGGTTGCATCGCTCAGTTCGTCTATTGGTTCGTGATACCCTTCGTTTGCCATGGGTTACTCCTCGTGTTGACTGGTTTACGCCTTGTTCCAAAAGCCACAGGGGGCGATGGTATGCGTTTACAACTAACATGGTCGAGTAACTATACAGAACGTAAACTGGTTTTGATAATAGCACCTGACTAAAAAGTTAATCGGACTTTGGGTGATTTTTCAATAGGTGTTTACCGGGTAATTACCCTGGTTAGTGAGTGCCTGTGTTGGCCTCTCAGCAAAAAACTTTGAACAAAACGTTGTATTTAACCTCAACTTAACAAGACGATTATTGTCCAACTGAAATCGACGGCATGACCAAGCTTACCCCAACAATGCGACTTGATCGCCTGCTCTCCAACCTGGGTTATGCCACCCGTAAAGAAGCCGCTCGTGCCTGTCGCGCCGGGCTGGTCACGCTGAACGGGGAAACGATTGCGAGAGCCGATCAAGCTGTTGAACTTGAGCTGGTGCGCCAGGGCGCGCTTGCACTGGACGGTGAAATTGTCGATCCGCCAGCTCCGTTAACCATCATGCTCAATAAACCCGCTGGCTATACCTGCTCCCACAAGGATGTCGGCGCGCTGGTTTATGACTTGTTGCCGTATCGCTGGCGAAGTCGTAAGCCCGCGCTATCAACAGTGGGTCGTCTTGATAAAGCCAGTACTGGTCAACTTCTACTCACCGACGATGGCGATCTGCTGCACCGTATTATCCACCCACGCACCCATTCGCCCCGGCACTACCGCGTGTGTACGCGGGATTCCCTGCGTGGTGATGAGGCCAAGCTGTTTTCAAGCGGTGCATTTCTCATAAACGGCGATGACAAACCGCTCAAGCCCGCGACCTGGAGTTCCGAGACGGACAACAGCGGCGTCATGATCCTCAACGAAGGGCGCTATCATCAGATTCGTCGTATGTTCCAGGCGCTCGACAATGAGGTTGTTACGCTCCACCGTTTTCAAACTGGCGGTCTGGCCCTGGGTGATATCGAAGAGGGGCAGTATAAAATTCTGAGAGATGAGGAAGTTCAGCGTATCTTGTTGATCTAAAATAATTTATTAACTTCACCTCACGTCACTTCGATCAAATTAGACGTCGTGTCTTAGCGTGGCAACAGTGCTCAGCGTTGATCGAGCACCCGCCGCCTAGTTGATAAATCCTGCTGGAAACCGGCGGGGTGTTGTGGCCGGATCTGTCGCAGAATCGGTGTGAGATATTCATGTATCCCGGATATAAATGCCCTGTGCGTTACTCTTGCATACACTCTGTGCGTTACTCTTGCATAAAAAGGCACAGGGAACCCGTGTCAGAGAAGACTGCAGCTAATTCGCGGGGAGCAATTCGCCAGCGTCGTCTGCCTCCAGCATTTTGTCCTCAGGAAACCATTGTTTAATTGCCGTTTCATCAAACAAGGTTTCCTGCGAATCGATTTTCCATACCCCATCATCCATGACGACACTGTAGACCTCAAACTCGGTGCTGCCCTGACTGTTAAACACATCAGTCGCGTGCAGGACATTGGGCACCCTGGCACTGCCGGCGCAGGTAAACATATTTTTTAGATTGCGGTGGCCTTTCCGCACATCGAGCTCATTGATCTTTACGGCGCCGAGTTCGTACATTTTGCGCTGTTGTGCTGCCCATGCCGCCACCGGTTTGCCATCCGTCATGCTCACCGTGACAAACAGATAGGCATCCTCAAAACGTTCATCCTTCATGGCCGACAGGTAATCCAATACCGCCATTTGCGGCCCTTCATCACTGAGACATTGGATGCGATTGCCATATCCGCCCCCCAGCACAACCACCGCAATCGCAACAAGTGCCCAGATTAGCTTGCCCATAGTCTCACCCCCTGCTGCTGTAGACGTTATTGCCGTCGTACAACGCTATATATTACAAAGCAATTATGTCGAGCTAAGAGTGTAGCTCTGTTGCGGCAAAATGCTGCCTGGGCGGGGAATTTTATTGTGCGTTGCCCGGGTACGCGACGCGCCTGGCCAGTTACCCGGCCACAACATTTAGCTGTCGCGTGCCAGTTTTATCCGTAGCAACGCCAGCAAACTGCGTGGGCCTGGCGCGGCGGATTATGTGCGCGCCCTGAGGTCGGGCTACCTGGTGTCTAATTGCCCAACCACTTTATGTTGTACAAATCTCGCCGTCGATCCAGGTAATTTCTTACCGAGCCCTCGTTGCGCAGCTTGCTGAGCTTTTCAAGATCGAGATCCACAATCAGCGTCATTTCGGTATTGGGTGTGGTTTCGGCCATGATGGCATCATGCGGAAACGCAAAATCAGATGGCGAAAATACAGCCGACTGTGCGTACTGAATATCTGCACCTTCGACTTTTGGCAAGTTGCCGACACTGCCTGATATAACGACATAACATTCGTTCTCTATGGCTCTGGCATGGGCACAGCAGCGCACCCTGAGATAGGCATTTTTGGTGTCCGTCCAGAAAGGCACGACCAATATCTGCATGCCTTTCTCAGACTGTAGCCGAGCAAGCTCGGGAAATTCGACGTCGTAGCATATAAGAATGCCAATCTTGCCGAAGTCTGTTTCGAATACATTCAGGCTGTCACCGCCCTGCATAATCCACGAGCGCTTTTCAGTAGGCGTAGGATGAATCTTATACTGCGATTCGAGCGTCCCGTCGCGGCGGCAAAAATAAGAAACGTTGTACAGTACGTTATTTTCCAGTACCGGCATGGAGCCGGCGATAATGCTAATATTGTAGCTGATCGCAAGTTTTGATATCGCGTCGATAATTTGTTCAGAAAATACGGCCAGAGCTTTGATGGAATCAATAGAGTTTTTATGTATGCCAATGCCCATTAAAGGCGCGTTAAAAAACTCGGGTAAAACAGCCAGATCACATTGGTAGTCAGACAGTGCGTCAATAAAGAACTCCACCTGCTGGATGAGCTCGTCAACCGATTTCAGTGTGCGCATTTGCCATTGTACGCAACCAATTCTGGCCGATGTCCTTGGCGCGCCAATTAAAGGTGTTTTTTTGCTGTCGTAATAAAGATTGGTCCATTCCAGCAGTGTTGCGTAACCTCTGGACTCCTTGTCTTCAGGCAAGTAGTTGCTAAGCACGCGCTTAACTTCAAATTCATTCGATAACTGAAACGTCAGAATCGGGTCATAAACCTCTTTCTTTTTGACCAGTTCAATGTATTTTTGCGGTGAAATATCTTTGGCATAATTTCTATAATTAGGTATGCGGCCACCCGCCACAATCGATTTTAGATTTAGGCTGCGACAAAGCTCCTTCCGGGCCTCATACAGTCTTCTGCCCAGCCGCATACCCTGATAGTCGGGCGATACAAACACATCGGCACCGTATAAGACATCGCCCATTGGATCGTGGGTGGTAAGGTAGGCGTCACCGGTTATTTCTTCGTAGGTGTGGTGGTCGCCGAACTTGTCATAATCCACAATCAGAGAAAACGCCGCCGCAATGACTTTGCCGTGGTCCTCAATACAAATTTGTCCATCAGGAAAAACAGATAACTGAGCGCGAAACTGCTTTTCCGGATAAGCCGACTCGAATTCCGGATACACCAGCTCCATGATTGTCGCGACGTCATTATAATCGGTGAGTTCCAGATGGCGTAGATTCAGTTTGTACTCTGAATCATCAACTTTCTGTTCTGGACCATCTGTATAGTTGCTTTCACTCATAACAAAGTTTTACCGTTTCATTAAGAAGTTCGAAGATGGGAATTCGAGGATAGACTTTCGAATTCAGGGTAACTGTGGCCTGTGCTCAGCTTGTAGCCTTTCACTTCCATAACCTATAAAAGTGCTGACGAGAAGAGTGTTGCGTAGTTCTAGCGGACAGGATAACAAACTCCGGATCGGACCACGCCTCGCAAAGGTCGTCAGTAGTGTCGGTTGCGCTTCCCTGGATATACTGCACACCCTCTAGAGCTTACTGAGCCCTATGCGGCGACATCGGCGGTACATCTCTCGTGTAGCTATTCTGCGTGACTGGATTGTAGAGCATCTCGATGAATTAGGGTATCTCGCCCTTAGTCGTCTTAGGCGCTGGCTGCTGACTCCAGAAGCACGCAGGTCGCACCCCGCATTGCTTTAAAAACAACGTATTGCCCACGTCTAGGCGACCAGTTTATGTGGGACACCGTATTTAAAAAATACTCTTTTGAGCCGCACTCTTTGATTTTTAGCGGTGAGTTAAGTCTTGATGGATATTTCAGGTGGTCGGCGAAATCAATAAGTTCAACGAGGTTTTTTTCGCAGGCCACGGAACGCCAGAGATCGGCGTCGCACAGGTCTTGCTAGACTATTCAATAGCCCTGGTGGACTTTGCCGCCATTGTGTTGTTTTTGCGGCGAGCATATTTTTTGGGGTGAAAAAACAAAATCCCACAATGCAACAGCCAACATAAGTGCCTGTCTCAGTTTAGGGGAAGTGGACGCAGTCACTACTTCGCATGCAAGCTTCGTGATCAGACTGCGACTCTCATTCCCAGTACATCATTGTTTCATTCTTATCTGAGGATTGGTGGAACGCCACTGAAATATAGCCAGGCTGAGCTTTGGCGACCTGGGTCATGTTTAAACCAACCGCGTGGACTTCATCTCTGAGTAAGGCCGGATATATTGCTTTAGAAATGGCTACAAAACTCATTATTTTTACCTACGCTGAATTTCGATTTCACACATAACGCCGCCAATGAGCGGCTGTTTTTTCAGTGGTGAGCGTAGCGCAGCCCCAAAAAAATTAGCCCGACTCTATTGGCCTTGTTAGCGCATTTTAGTCAAGACTCCTAAATCTTGAAATCAGATCAATATAATCCGGAGGCAAGGCCGCAGCTTTTGCCGCATCCAATAATAGCTCCAAGTAATGAGGATCGGGCGTTACGTGTTGTGCTTGCGGAAATGCAAGATAAGTTTGACATGGTAATATCTGGCCTCCCAGCAACTGTACGTCAATCGTCACACGCTCATAAGCACTTGGATCCTCAATGTCGTCTAAACCTTCAAGGTCTTCCGATGAGATTTTCCATATGACCCCAAAAACGTTTTGATCTGGGTTTTCACTCGGAACTATGCTGGCCACCCCTCCTGGTCTGTAACTACCCTTCCTGTTAAAGACGAGTTCATACTGACGGATGACCCCAATACCAACTCTTTCTGCCGAAGGACAACGCTCTAGCATTTGCGGGGTTGACATGTTAGAACCAAATGAGAAATAGAGCTGGGAGGCGCTATTACGTGAGGAATTCGTCAATATCAGCCTCCGTCACACACTTCTTTGCTATCTCGAACCGCTTCATGGCCAGCGTATTTTCTTTCAGGGCTCTTGCGAGATCGCGGCGTCCGTGAAGAAACATGCCTGTTGATGCGAGACGGACGGCTGAATCTTCTAGATCATTTTCTGCTGAAAGCATGAACTCGACTACATTGTTTCGGTTTTCGGCATCAATGACACAGACACTAGCGATGTCTTGATATTCCTTGTTATCCAATACATACAAATGGAAATTCTTTGGATGCTCGCGAACACATTCCTTCAGTCTCTCGGCCCATTTCGGGTGAAGCGGTCTGGCGGTCTGTATTCGAGTGATATCTACGTTTTTACTTAATGCTATTCGCATACTGGAATGGTACGCATCTGCGATCGCGGGACCTTCTTTTCCCTTGTACTCAAAACCTTCACCTGTCACGATTATCTCGTCTTTGGCGTTTTCGATTTGCTTCTTGAAATAATCATAGAATTCTGCATTGAATTGTCCAGCACGAGGTTCAAAAACTCTCACTTTCTTCAATCCTCCGAACTTTGCTGCACGGATTCCTTGAATAATGAGCGCGGCGCACACGCCAGCAACTGTACCTGATATTATTTCCGTAATCATTGTGTATCTCTGTGTTCTTGCTCTAATGTTCGCAGCCACCAGTGCTCGCAACGCACGGCGCTCGCTCGCAGGTGATCTTGCCCCGATAAAACGGACACATGAAATTTCATGCTGCTAGTCACTCGTATCCCATCGGTGAACAATAACCAATCCCTGAATGCAGCCGCTTTCGGTTGTAAAAATCATTAATGTAACGGACCAAAGCATACTTCAAATCTTCGCCTGATTGGAAGTTGAGGTTGCCACAGTTTTTCGGACGATTTAATTAAAGGGCATTTGCCCGCTCATATTCCGCTGGACTAACGTAGCCCAAAT
>JBFJZC010000098.1:0-9509 GCA_041622295.1 Porticoccaceae bacterium | reverse complement strand
CCGCGACGGCCAATAAGTCTACGAGTAAGAGGAGTGTTAAGTGACTGAACAGCTTTCTTTGTGGGCGCTTGTCGTCGGCGCGACCGTGCCGGTGCAGCTGGTGATGCTGATACTACTTATCGCATCGGTGATTTCGTGGGTGATGATCGTGCAGCGGGGCTTGTATATCCGCCAGACCAACATCGACTTCGTGGCGTTTGAAGATACATTTTGGTCGGGCATTGATCTGAACGAGCTAGTTCGTGATGGCAACAGTCGGCTGGACAAAAATAACACCATCAACGGTGTTGAAAGTTTATTCCGCGCCGGGTTTCGGGAGTTCAATCGCCTGTCTCAGGCCGCCAGAGATCCCGACGCGGTGATGGAGGGTGTGGAGCGCGCCATGCGGGTGGCGTTGTCACGGGAAGAAGAGAAGCTCAACGCGCATTTGCCTTTTTTAGCGAGTGTTGCGTCAGTAAGTCCTTATATCGGATTATTTGGCACTGTCTGGGGCATCATGCACTCGTTTCGGGGCCTGGCGACGGTGCAGCAGGCAACATTAGCGACTGTGGCGCCAGGCATTTCCGAAGCACTGATTGCCACAGCCATGGGCCTGTTTGCAGCGATCCCGGCAGTGTTGGCCTACAACCGATTCTCTGCTAACGCCGATGTTTTGTATAACGGTTACGAAACTTTCGCCAACGAGTTTTCCAGCATTCTCCATCGACGGGTGCACAGTGACTAGCCATGGCAGGTAACAAAAACAAACGTCGACTTGTCGCAGAAATCAATGTCGTTCCCTACATTGATGTCATGCTGGTACTGCTCATTGTTTTTATGGTGACAGCACCCTTGTTAATGCAGGGGGTTCAGGTGGAGTTGCCAAAGGCACCCGCCAGTCCGCTGGATGACAAAGCAAAAGATCCGCTTATAGTGTCAGTTAAGGCTGATGGTACCTACTACGTGGATCTCGGCAATGGTGAAAACCAGCAGGAACCGTTGGCCGATATTGTCGAAAAAGTGCGCAAAGTACTGGCTCAGAAAAACGATACGCCTGTTCTTGTCTGGGGAGATACTGCGGTTGACTACGGCACTGTGGTGAACTTGATGGCACAGCTACAAGGTGCCGGTGCAAAGAGTGTTGGCCTGGTCACTGAACCCCCACCCCCGAGCCGCTGATCTGTGATGGGAAAACAACCCGGCTACGCTACAGCAGTTTTTTGTAGTCTGTCCATTCACGGACTGTTGCTGGCGGTGGTTATTTTTGGATGGACGCCGCAGTTCAAGGAAACGAAGATTCGACCCCGTTACATAGAGGCTACCCTGTTGCAGGTTGAGGCGCCGAAATTACCCACGGCCAGGAAAGCAGAAACCAAACCGCAGCAAAAGCCTGTTCCACTAAAACCTGTTCCACCAAAACCAGTTGCAGAAAAAGCTGTTGAACAAAAGCGAATTGACGAAAAGAAACAGGAACAAATTAAACACCAGGAGCGATTGCTGCTGGAGCAAAAGCAACGTGAAGAGGCGGTCAGGCGAGAGCGGCTGGTGAAAGAGCAAAAGCAGCGTGAAGAGCTCGCAAAAAAGGAGAAAGACAAGCTGGAGCGCTTGCGTAAGGAGGAAGAAGCTCGACGCCGCGCGCGGCAGGAGGCCGCTGAGCGTGACAAGGAGCGGGAGGATGAACTTGCCCAGGCACTTGAAGAAGAGCAGGCGATTGGCACTTACAGTGACTACATCGCCAATCTCATCGCCAGTAACTGGAGTCGGCCGCCCAGCGCGAGGCTTGATATGGAGGTCACATTAAGTATTCAAATGATGCCGACCGGGCGAGTGGTGTCGGTAGCCATTGTAAAATCCAGCGGCAATGATGCCTTCGATCGATCTGCCGAGCAGGCCGTACAGAGGGTTGCGCGTTTTGACCGGTTGGCGGAGCTGTCGCGAACGCAGCCCCGTGTATTTGAATCCCAGTTTCGACGTTTTAAACTGACATTTAGGCCAGAAGATCTGCGACTTTAAAAACGTGGTAACTAAAACATGACAAGCAAGGAGTACAAAGTGACCAAGGGCAGTTATCTGGTAGCGATGGTATTGGCCGCTGTGATGGTTTGCCAGGCGCATGCGGAGTTGACTATTGATGTGACTCACGGTGTTGACAACCCAACGCGAATAGCCGTCGTGCCGATAACCGAGAGCGGCTCTCAGCTGCGCGAGGATGTTGGCGCGATTGTTGCCGAGGATTTGCGCCGCAGTGGCCTGTTTGAGCCCATGCCGCGAACCAATATGCTGTCTAATCCGGCCACAGCTGGAGAGGTCTATTTTCGTGACTGGCGGATCGTCAGCATGGAGTACGTGGTGGTCGGCAAAGCCGTACGCCAGAGTGATAATCGGATACTGGTGACATATAGTCTGCTGCAGGTGCCTGGTGAGCGGACAGTGTTTACCGAGGAGGTGCGGGGCTCCGATAGTGAGTTGCGCGATATTGCGCACCATATTAGCGATAAAGTATTTGAGACGGTCACCGGTATCCGCGGCGTTTTCTCCACGCGTATCGCATACATTACTGCGACCCCTGAGCAAGGGCAGCTGGTTTATCGGCTGCTGGTGTCCGATGCTGATGGCGCTCGTGAGCGCCTGATGCTCAGGTCAAAGCAGCCCATAATGTCACCGAGCTGGTCTCCTGACGGAGCAGAGCTGGTTTATGTGTCCTTTGAAACCGGGCGTCCCGCGATTTTTCGCCAGCGACTGGTTGATGCCCACCGCGAACAGGTAACCAATTTCGGCGGCCTCAACGGTGCGCCGGCCTGGTCACCTGATGGCCGCAGTCTGGCGCTTGTGCTGTCCAAAGACGGCAACCCGGAAATTTATCTGTACAGTATGGCTGCACGGAGTTTTACGCGGCTAACACAGCACTTTTCTATTGATACAGAACCCAACTGGACCCCGGATGGCCGGGCGATAGTGTTCACCTCGGATCGGGGTGGGTCGCCGCAAATTTACAAATTAACGATTGCCAGCGGTGAGCTCAAACGACTGACTTTCAACGGTTCTTACAACGCTCGCCCGCGCCTGGCGCCGGATGGTAGAACCCTGGTGATGGTGCATCGTAATCAAGGACTTTTTCACATTGCATCCCAGGATCTGGTGACCGGAAATATGCGCATATTAACCTCGACAAGCCTTGACGAATCGCCCTCGGTAGCGCCCAATGGCGCGATGTTGCTATACGCCACTAAAGTGGGTGGAAAAGGCGTGTTAGCGGCAGTTTCAATTGACGCTGGCGTACGATTTTTACTGCCCTCACGGGGCGGAGATGTCCGAGAGCCATCTTGGTCGCCTTTTTTAAAATAGGTAGCGTATTGAAATGGGTATAGTGTTGTTTGTGGCGTAATAGGATAAAATCTGCTAGACCAACCAAGCTTCCATCTCAAAGGAGAAATAAATGAAGCGTTCGGCGTTTAAGACTGTTTTTTTGATTGGCATGTGTTCACTGTTTTTGGCGTCTTGTTCCAGCAAACCAACGACTCCCAGCACTAGCGGTGCGGGTACTGGGGTCTCAAATGGCGGAGTTGCGACAGGGAGCCTGAGTGGCGATGGCGTTCGTGGTACTACTCTTGATACATCAGGCGGTATCGACACCGTGTTTTATTTTGAGTTTGATCGGGCTGTGCTAAAACCAGAAGCTCTGGCTGCACTGCGCATTCATGCTCAGCGTCTTATGGCAAACCCGGTTAATGTCCGCATCGAAGGTCATGCCGATGAGCGCGGTACTCGGGAATACAATATGGCCCTGGGTGAGCGTCGTGGCTCTGCTGTAAAAGAGTTTTTGACGCTGCAAGGTGTTCGTGGTGACATTCTTGAAGTCATCAGCTACGGCGAAGAAAGCCCGGCGGTGATGGGTAGCAGTGAAGGTGACATGGCGTTGAATCGTCGCGTTGAGATGAAGTAATACGTCATTGAGGTCAAACGCAGCCTGCCAGTGGTGGGCTGCGCAAAAGATTGCGTTGAAAAAAACTGCGTTGAAAAAAAGTCAAAAAAAAAGTCATATACGTATAGTAGCTTGCGCTACGACAGCGGCGTTGGCGCTTCTGGGCTATCACCCGTCGGCTAGTGCGGCACCCGCGCCGGTCGAAGAGCTCCGCAGGGAGAGCCAGCCTGGCAACACGTCGATAGCAGCAAATGCGCAGCGTAGCGCTGCCGCAGTGGCAGTAGCGGAGAATGACCCCTACTACAAATTACAGTTAATACAGGAAGAGCTGCGTCAGTTGCGCGGTATGCTCGAAGAACAGGGCTACCAGCTAGAGCAGTTGAAGAGTAGACAACAGGAAGATTACCTGGACCTGGATGGGCGCATCAGTGCCGCAGCTGGAGGCGTAAGTACAAAGAGTTCGTCCGCAATGAGCGGGGACAGTGACATGCCTTCCCCTCCCCCCAGGAAGTCAAAAGCAGCCGCCTCCTCAGGCGTGGTGCCAACGCCCACGCGCAGTGTTGGGAGTACTAAATCAGGCGGTGGCAACGAAGCAGCGGAAACCGCAGCCTACGATCAAGCCTATGGCCTGCTGACGGCCCGCAAGACTGATCAGGCTAAGGTAGCGTTCAAGAAGTTCCTGGTTGACTATCCGAACAGTCAATATGTAGCAAACGCCCAATATTGGCTTGGCGAGGTGTATTTACTTAACAACGAATTGACTGAGGCCGAGACCGCATTCCGTACAGTCGTTGATCGCTATCCGGCGCATCGTAAGGTGAGCGATGCGACGTTCAAGCTAGGCAAGGTTTATCATTTGCAAAATAAGCCGGATAAAGCGAGAGTGCTACTGGAGCGCGTAGCAAAGGGATCCGATAGTGCCGCCAGATTGGCGCAGGATTACTTGCTCGCCCATTTCTGATTGACCCCATGATTTACTGTTATTAGGGTAAAATGCGTACTGCTACAGCAATTGCCCGGCGCAATTTACGCCGTTGAACATGTCTGATCAAACCGTCCGCATTACCGAGATATTTTATTCACTGCAAGGTGAGACATCGACGATTGGTTTACCGACGGCCTTCGTGCGCCTGACCGGTTGCCCGCTGCGTTGCCAGTATTGTGATACTGAATATGCTTTTTACGGCGGCGAGAAGCAAACAGTTGGTGAAATTCTCGGTAAGGTGGCTGCTTTTAAACCGCATTACGTGACCGTGACTGGCGGTGAGCCTTTGGCGCAGCCAGCCTGTCTATCATTGCTTGCCCAGTTGTGCGATCAAAACTATCGCGTGTCTCTTGAGACCAGTGGTGCGTTACCCATCAACGGTGTTGATCCGAGAGTTGCCGTTATTCTGGATTTAAAAACCCCAGGGTCGGGAGAGGTCGGGCGTAATCTATGGGAAAATATCCCCGAATTAAAAAGCAAGGACGAAATTAAATTTGTGCTTTGTGATCGGCAGGATTACGAGTGGGCGCGTATGAAACTGGATGAATTAAAATGTGCCGAACGGGATATACCGGTAATTTTTTCGCCAAGTCATGGCCAGCTTGAAGCCCGTCATCTGGCCGAATGGATTATTGAAGATAATTTACCTGTCCGCATGCAACTGCAACTCCACAAGCAACTGTGGGGCGACGTGGCGGGTAAGTAAGGCGCAACAGAGGGTTTGGCATGGCAAACAAAAAGGCCGTAGTGCTGGTGTCAGGCGGCCTCGATTCGGCTACCGTGTTGGCGATGGCTACTGAGCAGGGATACGCCTGCCACTGTCTGGCTTTCGACTACGGGCAGCGCCACTGCAGTGAGCTGGACGCCGCACGCCGCGTCGGTCAGGTGTTAAAGGCCCAGGAGCACAAGCTTGTTAAGCTGGATTTACGGACGATTGGCGGTTCGGCACTAACCGATGACAGTATCGCGGTGCCTGATGCTGGATCGAGCATGCTGGCAAGTGATATTCCCGTCACCTACGTGCCCGCCCGCAACACGGTGTTTCTGTCAATTGCCCTGGGTTGGGCGGAAGTGCTCGGTGCCAACGATATCTTTATCGGTGTTAACGCTGTGGACTATTCGGGGTATCCAGATTGCCGCCCTGAATACATCGCGGCATTTGAAGTAATGGCTAATCTGGCAACCCGCGCCAGCGTCGATGGGCAACCACTCAACATTCATACCCCCCTCATTTCGATGACCAAGGCAGACATTATAAAGCGTGGTCAGGCGCTCGGTGTTGACTACAGCCTGACAGTGTCCTGTTATCAGGCGACGGTCGCTGGGCTCGCCTGTGGGCACTGTGATAGTTGCGTTATCCGTCAGCAGGGCTTCCTTGCCGCGGGTGTTCCGGACCCTACGCGATATAAATAGTGAATTTTGACTTGACCTTTTATAGTCGACCAGTAAGATATGCGCCTCTCCGCAGGGCCGTTAGCTCAGTTGGTAGAGCAGTTGGCTTTTAACCAATTGGTCGCTGGTTCGAATCCAGCACGGCCCACCAACAAATCACCGTAGTAAGCGTATTTTAAAGCATCAGATTCGGTGCTGCTGTTTGCTCAATTTCATGTCGCCTCAAAGACTAGTCGTGTTTGCCAAAGTAAAGGCAAGCAGGGCGTGCTGCTGTGTGGCGGAAATCCGGCTATCGTATAGGCTGCGTAGTTAGAGCTTAATTTTCAATCACGCTCGTATTTAAGGGTTTTCTCTGCTTATCCCCCTGCCGCCGCAGATAATATCCGCAGAGCAGCGGTATGCGATGACAGAAGTCATATACGTACAGCCCTCGCACAGGCAATTACCTGACAGATCTAAACAATGCTCCTACCAGACAGCGGCTGGGCCTGTTTTCCGCTACCCTCGCCAGAACACCGGGGTGAACAATATAATTACAGTGAATAACTCCAGTCGTCCGAGAATCATGGTGAAAGAAAGTATCCACTTTGCGGCATCGGGCAATGGTTCAAAGTTGCCTGCCGGGCCGATAATGTCTCCGAGACCGGGGCCCACGTTAGAGAGTGCAGTTAACGCACCGGTAAAACTGGTCATAAAATCCATGCCGATGACCGTTAGCAGTAGTGTGACAACCCCAAGTGATACGAAAAACATGAACGAAAAGGCCGCGGCGGAGGCGATGATATCGGGTTGAACGGATTTGCCGTTGTATTTGATTGCTGAAACGCCCCGGGGGTGCACCAATTGCCTGAGTTGATCACGTAGATACAGAAACGAAAGTTGGAAGCGAAAAACCTTCATGCCGCCGGTCGTTGACCCGGAGCATCCTCCCACAAAGGTCGCAAAGAAAAATAGAGCGATACTGAAATGACCCCAAAGGGTGTAGTCGGTAGATGCGAAGCCGGTTGTTGTTATTAGCGAAACGATATTGAATGCGGCGTGGGTAATTGCTGCAAGTGGCGGCAAAATACCGTTTGTCATTAGTTGACCGGCGAGGACAAAGGTGGCGACGCTGACGATAATGAGAAAAACCACCGCCTGTTGGTCAAAGAGGGATTGTGCTGAGCGCCGCACGTAAAAGCGCACATACATTGCAAAGGGCATCGCGCTAAGCAGCATGAATACTACTGAAATCCAGAGTATTACGGAGCTGAAGCGCGCCATAGATAGATCGTCTGTCGCGTAACCGCCGGTTGAAACGGTCGTCATAGCGTAATTGATGGCATTAAACGGCGTCATGCCAGCGACCCAGTAACTGAGGGAGCAAAGTATGGTTAGCAGTATATAAATTTCCATGATGGTTCTAGTGAACTGCTGAAACCTTGGCATAGATTTCTCGGACCAGTCGGAAGATTCCGTCTGGAATAATTTCATTCCGCCAATCCGCAGAAACGGCAGGATCGTCACCGCCATTCCTATCACCCCCAGACCCCCGAGCCATTGCAGCAACGAGCGCCATAGCAGAACAGATTTTGGTACAGCGCTGAGATTACTCATCACTGTCGCCCCAGTGGTGGTGATACCCGATACGGCTTCGAACGCTGAATTCGCTACAGACATTGGGTGATGGCTAATCATGAAAGGCAGCGCGCCGGCCAGCGACATGGCCAGCCAGGCGCAACTGGTGAGGAGATAGAGCTGCCTGGCGTTCAGGGCTATCTGTGGCACCCTGAAGCTATAAACCAGGATTGACCCGACTAAAGCTGTAATCAGCACGGAGTGAACGAAGGTATCTAGCTCTGGGTCACCATAAATAAACGCGAAGATGGCAGGCGCAAGCATGAATGCGGCCATGATTAAGACAAGTATTCCGCAGATATAGAGGACAGGATTGAAAAATCGCATTGACCGATTTGACCGATTTGACCGATTTGACCGATTACGTTAGTTGCAGGTTCTCCCGCACCGATTACGTTAGTTGCAGGTTCTCCCGCACCGATTACGTTAGTTGCAGGTTCTCCCGCATTTTCCCATGGGTGGCCATCATGACGCTATTACTTAAATAGTCAGGTGGATGGATATTGCGTGCCAGGCACGGAGTCCTGAGATAATGTCGCAGCAAGGTGAGGTAGAATATGAATGTGTTACAAGGTGTTCTTGACACGTGCACAAGCACAACTGTAGGCTCAAGCTAACCAGCCCATGGGCGGTCACCGGGGCTGTCACGCTGGCCAATCACTGAATTATTGAGGATAGCATCATGAGTTTGTATTTTTCTCTGAAACGTTTCATCACCCTGTTTGCCGCGTTGAGCTTGCTCCTGGTGCAACTTGGGGGGACGGTAGCCCAGGCTTCCATGGTGGGGACAGATTCACTGTTGCAGACGCAGCAGGGACAGGCGCAACGTGCAGAGCTGACGGCATTGCTAGATCGTGACGATGTCAGGAACGAACTGGTTCGGATGGGTGTAGACCACGACACGGCTAAAGAGCGCATTGCTCATCTAACTGACTCGGAAGTTTCTGCACTGAGCCAGCACCTGACTGAGCTGCCTGCCGGGAGTAGTGGCGTCGTTGGCGTTTTAGTGGTGATATTTATCGTGTTTGTAGTGACCGATGCGCTTGGCGCCACTGACGTTTTTCCCTTTGTGCACTCAATAAATAAGTAACGCATACATCCTTGCTTAAAGGTTTTCCCTCCTTACAAAACACCCACCAAATGGTGGGTGTTTTGCTTTGCGCCCTGTTGCTGACAGCCTGTGCTGCAACGCCTCAAACCTCGGGTTTGATAGCGCAACCGCCGATGGGGGCTCCGGTTAGAATCGAGCTCGTCGATACCCCTTTCTTTCCACAACAGCGTTACCAGTGTGGCCCCGCCGCACTGGCTACGGTGTTGGTCGGTCATGGCATTGATACCGATCCGGAGTTGCTTAAATCCAGGGTTTTTCTGCCTGCTCGCAAGGGTAGCCTGCAGGCGGAAATGCTGGCTACAGCTCGATCCTATGAGATGCTGCCGGTGAAACTCGCGCCACAGATGGAAGCCGTCATCCTCGAACTGGTGGCGGGTAATCCAGTGCTTGTGTTGCAAAACCTGGCATTCACCTGGGCTCCACGATGGCATTACGCTGTGGTGGTAGGCTACGATTTGGAAGAGCGGGTATTTGTTTTGCGTTCGGCCACGACCAAGCGTTGG
>JBFJZC010000097.1:0-9541 GCA_041622295.1 Porticoccaceae bacterium | reverse complement strand
CAAAACGGTTTTCGCGAAACGTCACTCAATGACCTCGCTGACGAATTACAGGTCACCAAGCCAACGCTTTATTACTATGTTGAAAACAAGGAAGACATCCTGTTTCAATGCCTGCTCACCGCGATCACACAGTTACTGGAAAAAACTGAAGAGATAGCAAATTCAGACTTGCCCGGCATGGATAAGCTGGTTCGCTTTATTCATGTATTCACGTCAGTATTTGACGACGAATTTGGCCGCTGCCTGTCCCATCCTGGCCCCGAGCCGTTGTCTGAAAAGTATCTGTCACAAATAGATCCGTTCTATTTTCGGCTCGACACAGCGATGAGACAGATGATTGAAGGGGGAATACGCGATGGCTCAATACGCAAGTGCAATCCCAAAATAGCCTCTTTTACCGTTTTCGGCGCCATAAACTGGATGACCCGCTGGTACCAGGTAGGAGGCGAAATGACCACCAGAGAGGTAGCAAACGAAATGGCGACAATGGTTGCCCGAGGCCTGGCCAACTGAGGATAATGGTGCCCGGGGCTGCCCAGATCAGGTACTGAACGAACCTCTATGCCACCGTCAGCAAGCAGGGTAATCAATCTCCTCATACGTTTGTACGGTCGCCATTGTGCGTCAATCGCGCCCAGTGGGACAGCCTTTTTCCAGCGCCTGCTGGCTCTGCTGATTATCGCCTGGTCAACCGCCGCCAGCGGCGCTGACCTTACTGTAGCCGTGGCAGCAAACTTTGCTGCTACGCTCAAGACCCTGGTACATCAATATCAACTCCAGTCCACGGATACGGTGCGAATGAGCGTTGGTTCGTCCGGCAAACTCTACGCCCAAATCGTCCAGGGCGCGCCCTACGATATCTTCCTGTCGGCTGACAGCGAACTTCCAGACGCACTGGTGAACCAGCAATTGGCGTTGCGCGACTCACGGTTTACTTACGCACTCGGCACGCTGGCGGTATGGCATTCTCGAGGGGAACCTGGCGACGCCGGTAGTGGCGGACTTGATCTCGGCACGGCTAGCATTGTCGCCCTGGCCAGTCCGCGTCATGCGCCCTACGGACGCGCCGCCAGGCAGGTATTGATCGCCGAGAAACAATGGGACACGCTGGTAGCTAGCAAGCGACTGGCCCTGGCCGAAAGTGTTGGCCAGGCCTGGCACTACGCGGCCAGTGGCAACGCTGATGTCGCATTTGTCGCCCTTTCTCAACTCAGGCAAGCCCAACCCACTGCCCGCCCAGGAGGGCTGCCCGTGTTACCAGCAGCTACATTAACTCAGGCACAAGCTGTAATTCAGGCGGTAGATAACGCCGGCTTTTACTGGCTGCCGCCGCAACATTTATACGCACCCATTGTCCAGCAGGGCGTTATCCTTGCGCGCAGTGAAAACCTCGCGGCGGCACGCCGCTTCTGCGCCTGGTTAACCTTAGACCCTGTCGCCGTAAACATCATTCACGCAGCGGGTTACCACACCGATGCAGCGGCCCTGAAGTAGGCTCGCCGTGTCCGACTGGTATTCCTCAGCTGACCTCACCGCGCTTTGGTTAAGCCTGAAGCTCGCCACCATCACGGTCATCGCCTTACTTATTATCGCCATGCCACTGGCCTGGTGGTTGGCGCACACGCGCTGGCGGCTACGCCCTGTCATTGAAGCAATCGTTGCCATGCCACTGGTATTACCACCCACCGTACTCGGTTTTTACCTGTTGCTCTTTCTCGGCCCCAGGGGCTGGGGCGGCGAACTCATGATAGCTGCGGGCCAGCCGCCGCTGGCCTTTACTTTTACTGGCCTGGTAATCGGATCAATGATCTATTCACTGCCCTTCGCGATCCAGCCTCTGCAAAACGCCTTTCAAGCGATTGGCAAAGACGTACTGGAAGTTGCCGCGACATTGCGGGCATCGCCAGTTGATCGCTTTCTTAGTGTCGTTTTGCCCCTGGCGCAGCGGGGCTTGCTGACCGCCACCGTACTAACCTTCGCACACACGCTGGGGGAGTTTGGCGTCCTGCTGATGATCGGCGGCAACATCCCTGGCCGTACTCAGGTCGCCTCAATCGCCATTTACAGCCACGTAGAAGCGATGGATTATGGCGCCGCACACGCTCTTTCACTTACGCTGCTCGGCCTGTCCTTCGTCCTGCTCTGCGTGGTCTTCACCTGCAACCGCCGCGTCAGGCTCATCGGGCCGCCATGAGCATTGATATCGATCTTAAGCTCATGCGCCAGGGCTTCTCGCTGGCTGTAACGACGTCGCTTAGCGGCACGGGGGTGACTGCTATCTTTGGTCGCTCTGGCGCCGGCAAAACCTCTCTTTTGCGATGTATTGCCGGACTCGATCAAGCCACTGGTTCGGTCACGGTCAACGGCGAGCGCTGGCAAAACGGCAGCAACTTCACACCAGTTCATCGACGTTCGCTGGGTTACGTTTTTCAACAACAAAATTTATTTCCGCACCTGTCCGTGCAGGACAATTTATTGTATGGCTTTAAGCGCGTCGCTCAGTCAGGCAGGACCATCCCTTTCGATGAAGCGGTTGCGTTGCTGGGACTTGAGCCTTTTCTTAAACGCATGCCCCAACAATTGTCGGGGGGGCAGCAACAGCGTGTAGCCATCGCACGAGCACTGCTAACCAGCCCGCGCCTGCTATTGCTCGACGAGCCGCTGTCCAGTCTCGACACACAAAGCAAGGAAGAAATTCTGCCCTACATTGAACGGCTCAACAAAAGTCTGGGCATCCCCATCCTTTATGTCAGCCACTCGGCCATGGAGGTTACACGCCTGGCCGACCAGATGGTGCTGCTGGACCAGGGGCGGATCTCAGCTAACGGCGCGATCAACGAGTTACTGACCAACCCCGCGCTGCCCCTCGCCTACCGTGAGGATGCCGCCGCCATCCTCACCGGCACGGTTGTCGCACACGACAGTAAATTCCACCTGAGCTCCGTCGCCCTCCCTGCCGGTGACATCTGGGTCGCTCACACTAAACTACCGATTGGCCGCCAGGTACGGCTACAAATATTTGCCAGAGATATCAGCCTGGCCCTGAGTAAGCCCTCGCAAAGTAGCATTCAGAACCTTCTACAGGGCACGATTGTCTCTTTAAACGACACGAATGAACCCGCACAGGTATTGGTGCAAGTAGACCTGGCTGGACAGCACTGTCTGTCGAGAATTACTCGGCGCGCGGCCAGCACACTGAATTTACGACCGGGTTTACCTGTTTATCTGCAGGTGAAAAGTGTCGCCGTCATGGAAAGCGAACGCTAGTTACGCGCTGTTGGCATCGGGCAGCGCTTCAGCGACCAGTACGCCCAGCGCTTCGAGTTGGTCTATCTCGGCCTCACTATAGCCAGGCAGAGCCTGTAGTGTCTGCCGATTGTGCTCACCGAGAAACGGCGCCTGCAGCTCCAGATCATTGGCATACTCGGAAAATCGCAAGGGCATACCAGGCATCTGGAAGGTGCCAAACTCCCGTTCAGTAACAGTGCGCACCGTTCCCCGCTCAATCAGATGCGGGTGCTCCATAGCCTGCTTAAGCGTCAGAACCGGGGCAACCGGCACCCTTTCAGCTTCAAGTCTAGCAATCACTTCATCATCGCTGCCGCAACTGGCGATCCAGTCTTCGATGATTTTTACCAGCTCATAACGGTTTTTAACGCGGTCACCAATTTTCTCAAAACGCGGATCCTTCAATAAACCCGGATTGCCCATGACATTGCAGAGCGCCGGCCATTGATGCAATACCGCGATAATTATCAGATATCCGTCGTTACCCTTGAAGGCTCCGAGCGGCGCCAGGCCCGGACTATGGGAACCACCGCGTGACGGCTCAAAGCGGCCCTCGCTGGCACTGATCATGCCGACACTGGATTCGTGACAATGAAAATAACTGTCCAGCAGGGAAATATCGAGAAGCTGACCAGGACCGCCCATCGCGCGGCGAAACAAGGCCGCATTAATAGCTGCTAGCCCATGTACGCCGGTCATCACATCACCCATAGCCACCATTGGCAGTACGGGCGGGCCGTCCTGCTCGCCAATCAAACCAGTCACGCCGGCATAAGCCTGGCCTATGTAATCAAAACCCGGTCGGTCGGCAAGCGGTCCGGTCTGGCCAAATGTAGAGATCGAACACATGATCAATTTTGGGTTGAGCCGATGCACTGTCGCCCAGTCCAGGCCCAGACGCCCAATCACACCGGGCGCAAAGTTTTCCACCAGCACGTCGAAATGGGGAATCAGATCGAGCAATATCTTGCGACCCCGGTCAGTTTTTACATCCACACACAGGCTTTGCTTACCGCGATTTTGAGATAAAAAATAAGCCGAACGCCCGCCTTTTAGATAACCCACCTTGCGCACCTGATCACCCCAGGGGGCGAGTTCAAGCTTGACGATTTCGGCACCCATCTCCGCCATTAATCGGGTGGTCGTGGGGCCAGCCAGATGCTGAGTGAAGTCCAGCACCCGAATACCGTCCAGTACATGCTTTTCAGTCATGCCAGTTACCTCCGACTATTTTTGAATTATTTTTTATTGCGTCGGCAATGTTGGTCGCGCCTTTTCGCCGATCACCACGCCTTTTCATCCATTAAGGCATACTCGCCGAGCAAAAACTATGCACGAAATTGTTCGCAGCAGGTGTCATACATCTTATGCATAGCCGGTTTAACTTATGCATAGCAGGTTCAGCTTAGCTGTTTCGTTTGCAGCCGAGGCGTTCTAATAGGGGGTGCGGGACAGAAATCCCAGGTGCTACGCAGCCAGTAATTCTGGACGGGCTCCACTGAGCGTCAATACTGAGCCGGGTATTTCAACACTTCTCCCGGACTTCGGCCCGTCAGGGCAGGCCGTCATACTCCGGACCCTCTTTTACCGTAGGCAACAAATCTTCACGGCAAATATTAAAACTGAGCAGAGTATTGGCGGCAACATAAATAGAGGAATGGGTACCTATGATCACGCCAAATATAAGGGCAATGGAGAAGTTATGAATTAACGCTCCGCCGAAAATAAACAGCGCAACAAGAACCATCAGTGTGGTCAGGGACGTCATGACGGTTCTGCCCAGAGTCTGGCTCAATGATTCATTGACCACAGCAATTGGCTCTGCGACCCGTAACAGGCGAAAGTTCTCCCGGATACGATCAAACACCACTATCGTGTCGTTGAGCGAGTAGCCAATAACCGCCAACAACGCGGCCAGCACGGTGAGGTCAAACTCTATACCCAGCAGCGAAAAGAATCCCAGGGTAATCACCACGTCATGGATCAATGCCATTACCGCGGCTATGGCAAATTTATACTGAAAGCGGATCGCTACATACAACATCACTACGGCCAGCGCCGCCAGCAAACCCAGTCCACCGTCGTCGCGCAGTTCGTCGCCGATCTGTGGACCAACAAATTCAATACGCCGCAGCTCCACCGCCTCTCCTGACGCCTGCAAGATCGCCAGCACGCGATCGCCGAGATCAGCCGCCGGTTCACCCTGCAGCTTGATCAACAGTTCGGTTTCCGTACCAAATTGCACGACGGTCGGATTACGGAAATCACTGGCCTCGAGGCGCGTACGAATTACGTCCGGATTAATGCTTTGCTGGTAGCCCACTTCGATCAATGTACCGCCAGTAAAATCAAGCCCGAGCACCAGACCCCTGGTCGCCAGTGACACCAGGGAACCGACCAGCAATACGACTGACACCAGGCCGATTAGCCCACGGTGCCCCATAAAGTTATATATACGTTGTGTCGCCATGACCGGCTCCTAAATCGAGAGTTTTTCGACGGTGCGACCACCGTAAACGAGGTTGGCCAGGGCTCTGGTACCCATGATCGCGGTGAACATAGAGGTTAAAATTCCGATGGACAGGGTCACCGCAAAACCTTGTACCGGGCCAGAACCAATGACATAGAGGATGACGGCAACAATCAGTGTCGTCACGTTAGCATCAAGGATGGAGACAAAGGCTCGATCGTAGCCCCCATCAATCGCACTCTGCACCGACTCGCCGTTTGCCAGCTCCTCCCGAATACGGGCGAAGATCAACACATTGGCATCAACGGCCATACCCACTGTTAACACAATGCCGGCAATGCCAGGCAGCGTCAGTGTCGCACCCAGCAGTGACATCACCGCGACCAGCAGCACCATGTTCATCAGTAGCGCAACATTGGCAAAAAGACCGAAGACCCGGTAAACAACGACCATAAATAACAACACCAGCGCCAACCCTATTTTTACGGAGGTCAGCCCCACGTCAATATTTTCTGCGCCCAGAGATGGCCCAATCGTGCGCTCCTCAACAAAATGCATTGGCGCCGCCAGCGCACCAGCGCGGAGTAATAAGGACAGTTCGGACGCCTCTTCCGGATTATCAAGCCCGGTGATACGGAACTGTACGCCAAGCGCGCTCTGGATAGTGGCGAGACTGATGATGCTTTTTTCAGCATAAGGCACCACGACCGACTCTTCCTCGCCCTGTTCATTGATCCGTTTTTCGAATCGAGCCTTCGATTCAATAAACAAAACCCCCAGGCGACGTTTGATATTTTTGCGGGTTGCATAGTGCATGGCGCGACCGCCCCCGCTATCGAGAGAGATATTGACCTGGGGCAGGCCATTTTCATCATAACCAACCGACGCATTGGTCACCCGGTCACCGGTAATCACCACTTTTCTTTCCAGCCACGCTGTGGACGGCTGTGCGGCTGAATCCCGAAATTTAAATTGTTCCCGGCCAACTACCCGGCCTGGCTGGGCTTCGAGACGAAATTCCAGATTCGCGGTCTTCCCGATTATCCGTTTGGCTTCGGCGGTATCCTGAACGCCTGGTAACTCTACGACGATGCGATTACGGCCCTGGCGCTGCACGATGGGTTGCGAGACACCCAGTTCATTTACACGGTTCCGCAGGGTGGTCAGGTTCTGGGCTACCGCGTACTCTTCGTTTTCCCTTACGGCGGTATCTGACAGGCTCAGTGTCAACAGGGGCAGATCGCGCCCCCCGCCACTGACAGGCAATAAATCGCGAAAATCAGCGCGCACAATGCTGACAGCCTCGTCAAGCGCCGCCGCTTCGGCAAATGTAAAACTTAGATGATCCTCCGCCTGCGTAGCCGACTTGTAGCGTATTTTTGCGTCCCGCAGGGCCTTCTTCAACTCGGCGAACTGAGTTTCCAGATGTTTGTTCACCACGGAGGCGGTATCCACCTCCAGCAAAAAATGTACGCCGCCGCTGAGATCAAGTCCGAGTTTCATCGGCTTTCCGCCCAGCGCCTCCAAACCGGCCGGTGTCGTCGGCGCCAAATTCAGCGCCACAACGTAATCCAGGCCCAGGGCCTGTTGAATAACTCGCTTGGCGGCCAATTGCTGTGTGCTTTCGTCGAGCCTGATAAGAATATTTCGATCGGAACGCGTTTCACCGAAGTAGGCAATGCCATCTTCCTTCAGCGCAGCGAGGGCTTTGTCAACGACCGCTTCATCCATAACCATCGCGCTGCTCTGACCCGAAATTTGTATCGCCGGGTCAGGCACATAAAGATTAGGGACGGCATAAATAAAGCTTAATGCCACAACGATGGCAAGCAACAGGTATTTCCACAGCGGGTAGCGATTCATGGGCTGGCGTTTGTATCCCGGTAAAAGCGAAGCATTATAGGGTAATTACCCAGGCCAACCAATTGCTGGCAAGATCGAATCCCATACTTGAGGTAACAGGGATAGAGATGGCGCAACGAAACGCATTTGAACTAATTCTTTCTACCCAGGCCTTACAACTTCGTTGTGCGGGTTGAGCGCACTTTCGCAACTACGTGTACCGACTATTTTCCGAAGCTTTGGCCAAAAATTGTTCAGCAAACTGCTGCAAGCGTCGCTCACTGATCGCCGCACGCAAGGTCGTCATAAAGTTCTGGTAGTAACGCAGATTGTGGATGGTATTAAGCTGTGCGCCCAAAATTTCCTTACACTTGTCCAGGTGATAAAGGTAGGCGCGGCTAAAATTCTGGCAGGTGTAACAATCGCATTCCCTGTCCAACGGGCCGATGTCTTCGCGAAACCGAGCGTTACGGATTTTAATCACACCCTCGCTGGTAAACAGGTGGCCGTTACGCGCATTGCGTGTTGGCAGGACGCAATCAAACATATCAATGCCCCGCATCACGGCCTGCAGGATATCTGTGGGCGTACCGACACCCATCAAGTAACGTGGCCGATCCGCTGGCAACTCGGTTTGCAGACAGTCCAGTACTCGAATCATATCTGCCTTGGGCTCGCCGACGGAAAGGCCGCCAATCGCATACCCATCAAAACCGATGTCACGTAAACTGCGCGCCGACGCCTGGCGTAGCAATTCGTGCATACCACCTTGCACAATGCCAAACAAGGCCGCGCTACTGTCGCCATGGGCAGCTTTCGAACGCATCGCCCAGCGCATCGACAGCGCCATAGAATCCCGCGCCTCCTGTTCACTTGCCGGATAGGGTGTGCATTCATCAAATACCATCACCACATCCGCACCCAGATCCCGCTGAACTTCTATTGAGCGCTCCGGATCCAGAAAGACTGCACTGCCATCGATGGGGGACTTAAAGGCGACACCTTGTTCAGTGATCTTGCGCATATCGCCGAGACTAAATACCTGAAATCCACCTGAGTCGGTGAGGATAGGTCCAGGCCATTGCATAAAATCATGGAGGTCGCCGTGCTTCCTGATCACCTCCGTCCCCGGCCTCAGCATAAGGTGGAAGGTGTTACCGAGAACGATTTGCGCGCCGCTTGCAGCTATGTCTCTGGGTGACATCCCTTTAACGGTACCGTAGGTACCCACCGGCATGAAAGCTGGCGTTTCCACAGCCCCACGGGGAAAACACAGTTGCCCCCTGCGTGCGGCGCCGTCAGTACCACTGACCTGAAAGCTCATAAAGCAGTGGCGGTTCATTCGGGCATATCCTCAACAACATGTGGGTTGCGGGTGACAAACATGGCATCGCCATAACTAAAAAAACGATAACCCTGGGCGACAGCCTGACGGTAACTCTCCAGGACACGCCGGTAGCCCGCAAACGCGCAAACCAGCATCAGCAAGGTTGATTCAGATAAGTGAAAGTTAGTGATCAGCGCATCAACCATTCTAAATTTGTAGCCAGGGTAAATGAAAATGTCCGTTTCGCCTCGCATTGGCCTCATAACCCCCTCACGCCCGGCAGTTTCAAGACAACGTACACTGGTGGTGCCCACTGCGATGACCCGCTTGCCCGCCGCACGGGTAGCCTCAACCTGATCACAGAGTGCCTGGTTTATGTCAACTACCTCACTGTGCATATGGTGCTGCTCAATGTGCTCTACCCGCACCGGCTGAAACGTCCCGGCACCAACATGTAAGGTCACAAAAGCGATATTGACGCCTTTTGCCCGCAACTGACCTAACATGTCTTCGTCGAAATGCAAGCCCGCTGTCGGCGCCGCTACGGCGCCGGGTACGCGCGCGTAAACAGTTTGATAACGCTCCCGATCATGCACCGTGTCGGCGCGATCGAT
>JBFJZC010000096.1:0-9572 GCA_041622295.1 Porticoccaceae bacterium | reverse complement strand
GCTCACTGGTGGTACACCCAACAATGTATTATTTATCGACGGTAAGCCTGCTGAAAAACTCGCTCAGGGTAATCTGGTGGATGAGCTGGAAAAGCGCATTCGTGCGAAAGCGGCGGAAAAAGGTCGGCTGCTCGAGCAATTGATCGCCAAAGATTGATCAATCACGGAACATATTTTGAATAATATACAGTCACTGCGTGGCATGAACGACCTGTTGCCCGAGCAGTCACCCATATGGCGGTATCTCGAAAATAAGGTGCAAAATCTCTTGCAGGGCTACGGATACCAGGAGATTCGTTTCCCCCTGCTTGAAAGCACTGAGCTCTTCAAGCGCTCCATTGGCGAGGTGACTGATATCGTCGAGAAGGAGATGTATACCTGGCTCGATCGCAATGGCGATAGTGTTACGTTGCGGCCTGAAGGCACTGCCGGGTGTGTGCGGGCCAGTGAGCAAAACGGACTACTCAGAAACCAGGTGCAACGGCTTTGGTATAGCGGCCCCATGTTTCGCTATGAGCGACCGCAGAAAGGTCGGTTACGTCAGTTTCATCAAATTGGTGCCGAGGTCTTTGGTCTCGATGGACCAGACATAGACGCCGAAATCCTGATTATGACAGCACGCCTGTGGCGCGATCTGGGCATTCAGGATCATCTGAAATTGCAGCTCAACACGCTTGGCACCGCGAGCAATCGCGCCGAGTTTCGCAAGGCGCTGGTGAGCTATTTAAGTGGGCACAAAGCGGTTCTGGACGAGGACAGCCAGCGTCGGCTGGCGACCAACCCGCTACGTATTCTCGACAGTAAAAACAGCCAGACACAGGCGCTGCTAGACGACGCGCCGCACTTGCAGGATTATCTCGACGAAGACTCTCAGCAGCACTTTGATGCGGTGTGTGCGTCGCTTGATAGCGTAGGGGTCAGCTATGAAATTAATCCGCGGTTGGTGCGGGGCCTGGACTATTACGGCAAGACCGTATTCGAGTGGGTGACGGACTCCCTGGGCGCGCAGGGTACTGTTTGCGCCGGTGGTCGTTATGACGGCCTTGTTGAACAACTAGGGGGCAAGCCGACACCGGCCATTGGTTTTGGCATGGGAGAAGAGAGGCTGGTGCTGTTACTTGACGCCGCGGGGGTGGTGCCGGATAGTATCGGCCGGCATCTGGACGCTTACCTGGTGGCCGCTGGTGATGTGGCGCAGGCGGCGCTTAATTGCAGTGAGCAAATACGTACCAGTTGTCCCGGAATCCGTTTACAAAATCACTGCGGCGGCGGCAGTCTGAAAAAACAGATAAAGAAGGCCGATCGTAGCGGTGCTGAGATTCTGCTGATTATTGGTGAGGACGAGGCTGCAGTCGGTGCCGTGACTGTCAAGTATCTACGCGAGCAAGGCGAAAAAAATGAGCAGCAAACTATGCCGGTCTCTGAACTAATACAGCTGCTAACTCGGCGCTGACAGGTTCAGAAATCAAACTTTAATTCTGACGGAAGTATACAAATTGGCACAACATTTCAGCGACGACGAACAGCTCGAAACCTTAAAGCGATGGTGGAACGATAATGGTACACAACTGTTAGTCACGGTAGTCCTCGTGGTTGGCGGGTGGTTTGGCTGGCAGCAATGGCAGGATTATCGAGAGCAACAGGTGGCTGATGCTTCAGCTGTGTACGTCGAGTTAACTGAGCTTGCCGGTAAAAGTGACATTGAGGACATGTCTGAAGAGGACAGGACGCGGTTGTCCGAGCTGGCTGGATTGCTGCGGGAAAAGCACGAGGGCAGCCAATACGCGCGCTATGCAGACCTGATGGTAGCGAGACTCGCAGTAGCCAGAGAAGATTACGAAACTGCAGAGACGGCCCTGCGGCGGGTAATTGATGCCAGCGGTGACGACGTTGAACTGGCCAGCATAGCCCGCCTGCGTCTGGCCCGTGTGGAAATGGCGCGGAACGATAATGCGAAAGCACTTGCGCTGTTAGAACTGGAGGTCTCGCAGGGTATGCGCGCACTGTTTGCGGAACTGCGCGGCGACATCCATTATCAGAACGGCGACCTGGTCGCGGCACGGGCCGCTTATCAGGCGGCGCTCAACGATCTGGCAGAAGCCAGCAGTGGTGCACGGCCCTTGTTGGAATTCAAACTGAACCGTGTGCTTGGTGACGAACCCTCGGCAGCCACGCCATCGAAGGAAGACGCTTCATGAGATATTTTGCCTGTATTTTAGTGTGCCTGGCGACGCTGTTGTCGGGTTGTAGTTCTCTCAAATTTTGGGAGGATGACAAAGCCGAGGCGATTGATGGGGTGGAAGGTGAGCGTTCTACCGAACCCATGGATTTGGGTAAGTACAATGAAGCAGTAAAAATAAGCAAGGTGTGGCGCGCTTCGGTCGGCAAAGACCTAAAGCACTATGAGGCGAGTTTGCAGCCCGCGTTGCTCGATGATCAGGTCTTTGCCGCTGACCGGCGGGGTCTGGTGTCCGCTTTTGCCCGTGCCGATGGTGATCGTGTTTGGCGGACGGAGCTGGACGTGGTGCTGACTGGCGGCGTTGGCGTTGGCGGCGAGCTGGTCGTGGTGGGTAGTCAGGATGGCGAAGTATTTGCCCTGTCTACGGAGACCGGCGAAGAGCGTTGGCGCGCTCAGGTGAGCAGCGAAGTGTTGGCTCCTCCTGCTGCGAACGACAGCGTGGTGGTGGTGCAAACACAGGACGGCAAACTGCATGGCCTGGCAGCGGCGAGCGGCGAACAGATGTGGCGTTACGTCGCCGATATGCCCGTGTTGACCTTGCACGCTACGGCCGCACCCGTGTTGGCAGGGAGTATGGTGATAGCGGGTTTTGCCAGCGGCAAGATTGTGGGTCTGGACGCGGGGACGGGAGCGGTGCTTTGGGAAAGTCGGCTCGCCACTGGCGATGGTAAAACCGAGCTGGAGCGAATGGTCGACGTCAATACACCGGTGCTGGCAGGAGATCTGATATATGCGACCAGTTATCAGGGCAAGGTGGGCGCGGTAAGCCGTGGTGCGGGTAGAGAGTTGTGGGCGCAGCCCAGTTCGAGTTATCTGGCGCCGGGTTATGGCTCGGGCCAGCTGTATGTTGTCGACCTGGAAGATAAGGTCCATGCCTTACGCGCATCCAGCGGACAGGAGCTGTGGGTCAATGAGGAGTTTTTGCGACGCAAATTAACTTCTCCCCTCGCGGTGGGTGATTATGTTGCGGTGGCTGATCGCGAGGGCTATCTGCACGTTCTGGACTCCGAAGACGGGAAAATTGTTGGTCGTCTAAAAATAGATAGTGATGGTATATCGGTGCCGATGATTGCCGGTGATGAAACATTTTACGTGCAGGATAACGGTGGCGATCTGACTGCGTATACGCTCAAGGATAAGTAGTTCGCGGTTGTGCCATAGTGTGTGCAATAACGGTGCGCCAGGCCTGCGTCTGACCCGCTTGCGCTTAAGCAAACAGGGAATATGAGAGAATTGAGCATCGAGCAGTGCGCTACCATAAAGCTGACTTGCCGTTCTGGATGCCTTTTGGCTGCGTGCCGTTCCTAAAATGATACCAGCTAAGTAACTCTCAACGGGGTGCCTCGACTTTCTCGAAACCCCCGACACCCTGATGCCTTATCGCGGACCCCGCAAACAAACCCCGATGTAAGAGGTTTGTTTGCGTTAAAATAGCGCCTCTTTTGTCGATTGTAGTCAGAATATGCTCCCAGTCATCGCCCTCGTCGGGCGGCCCAATGTTGGTAAATCGACCCTCTTTAATCGCCTGACTAAATCACGTGATGCGTTGGTGGCAGACTTTCCGGGGCTGACTCGCGATCGCAAATACGGCGAAGGCGAATATGAAGGGCGGCGCTACATGGTCATCGATACCGGTGGCATACGAGGCGATGAAACCGGTATCGATTCGGCGATGGCGCAACAGTCAGCGCAGGCCATCTCCGAAGCTGACATGGTTTTCTTTATGGTCGATGCCCGTGATGGCCTGTCTGTTGTCGACGAAAATATTGCCCTGAGCCTGCGACGTCAGGCGCGGCCAGTGATGTTGGTGGTCAATAAAATAGATGGGGTGGACCCTAACGTTGCGCTAGCCGATTTTTACAGGCTGGGTATGGGCGAGGCGTTTGCGATTACTGCCACCCACGGTAAAGGCGTTGCCAATCTGATGGCCCAGGTTTTAGCGAAGTTGCCTGATTCAGAGGCCGTCAGTCCCCGCCCGCATAGCGGCATAAAAATCGGGATTGTAGGCCGCCCCAATGTGGGTAAGTCGACACTGGTTAACCGCCTGCTAGGCGAGCAGCGAGTCGTTGTTTTCGATGAACCAGGCACCACCCGCGACAGTATATATATCGATTATGAGCGGGCCGGTAAGCACTTTACGCTGATTGACACGGCCGGCGTTCGACGCAGAAAAAGCGTGAAACTAACGGTGGAAAAATTTTCGATAGTAAAAACGTTGCAGGCGATTGATGATGCTCATGTCGTCGTTCTCCTCGTTGATGCCCACGAAGGTCTGGTTGATCAGGACCTGCACCTGATGGGTTATACCATCGATGCCGGCAGGGCTCTGGTTATCGCCGTCAACAAGTGGGACGGTGTGGAGCAGGATGCACGGGAACGACTTAAACAGGAGCTTAAGCGACGCCTGCGTTTTGCTGAATTTGCCGATGTGCATTTTATCTCTGCGTTACACGGCACGGGCGTCGGGCATTTGTATAAATCTATTCTGGCCGCCTACAGCGCAGCCACGGATAGCCTCAGCACCAACCGACTGACCACTATCCTTGAAGATGCGGTCAGTGAGCATCCGCCGCCCCTGGTGCGTGGCCGCCGTATTAAATTGCGGTACGCGCATGCGGGCGGCAGGAATCCGCCGGTCATCGTGATTCATGGCAGTCAGACGAGCGAAGTGCCCAATCACTACAGTCGCTATCTGGAAAAGACCTTCCGGCGTGCCCTGGCGCTGCATGGCACACCGATAAAAATAGAGTTTCGCACCGGGGAAAATCCCTATGCTGGGAAAACCAATAAACTGACTGCGCGACAAATAGACAAGAAAAGGCGTTTGATGAAACACGTCAAGCGCTAACCTCCTCCTGTCGTAGGTTGATCGGTGTGGTCTTGCGCCGCGTAAAATTGCTGGTAAGGTGCTCGTTCTGGAATTGATCAATGCTGAGCGGGATGCTGTTAGGGCGGAGATAAGGTAATGCGTAAAACCCCATTCAATAACATGTTTAAAGCGCTTGTTGCTGGCGTTTCAAGTGTGCTGTCCGTTGTCCATCGCGGGCCTAATGTAACGGGTGTGTCTGGCCTGCCGCAATTTACAGCTTCACGGCTGACGGCCCCGCTGCTGACAGCGACACTATTGATAGTGTCGCTACTGATTTCAGGTTGCTCGCCGGGTGATCAGAGCGACGATTCATCCGCTGCTGGCAGTGACTCCCCAGAAGCTGGTTCTGTGGCCGCAGGACAGCAACTGTTTGAGCAAAACTGTGCGAGCTGTCATCCACGCAAAGGCCGCGGGAATTATTTGAAGCGCATTCCCGCGACCCTGTTGACGCGACGTACGGAGCAGGACTTGATGAACTGGATTCGTGGCAGTGAAAAACACCGGGAGATGCCAGCCTTCGTTGATCTGTCGGAAACCGAACGCCGTGATCTTTCCGCTTATCTATTGAGTCAGATCAGGAAGTAACCCGAGTAGGCCGGAGAGATTTGGCGGTCGCAGGTAATTCGCGGCGTTTAACCGGATGCCCTTTCCCGCCTGAACGCTGGCGTGATTCACTTTGTCGGCTCCTGCATTTCGGCAGCTTGCTCAATAATACGCTCGATCTCGTCCATCAATTTGTCACAGCGGGTAATGACCGCCTGATAGACCTCGGGTGAAGCCATGTCCACACCAGCTTTGCGCAGCAGGTCATAGGGATAGTCTGAACCCCCGGCTTTGAGTATGGACAGGTATTGCTGCCTTTCCTTTTCGCCGCCTGCCAGTACCTTGTCCATTAAGTAATAGGCTGCCGAGATGGACGTGGCGTATTGGTAGACATAGAAGTTGCGATAAAAGTGGGGGATATAAGCCCATTCAACTGTGTAATTATCGTCGATGTGCATCACACCGTCCTGGTGACCGTAGTAACGCTTGAGCAGGATGCCGTACAGGGTATTCAATTTGTCGGCCGAGAGCGCACCGCCTTTTTCTATTTCTTCATGTATCTGCAACTCGAATTCGGCAAACTGGGTCTGCCGGAAAAATGTGCCGCGCAGGCCATCCAGCTCCTGAAGTAGATAAAATAGCCGCTCTCGCGTATCGCTGGCGGCAGCTGTCAGCTGGTTATACAGCAACACTTCGTGAACAGTTGAGGCGATTTCAGCGGTGAATGTGGTGTATTCAGCCCTGGCGAAAGGTTGTGCGCGATTGGCCAGCAGCGAGTGCATGGCGTGGCCCCATTCGTGAGCAAAAGTACTCAACGAATCGTAATCATCATTGTGGTTAAGCAAAATATAAGGATGCACATCATAGGCCGCGCCCATTGAATAGGCACCGCTAACCTTGCCCTGCGCGGGGTAGACATGCATCCAGCGCGCGCCTACCGAGTCTCTGTACAGTTGTTGATAATCCTTGCCCAGCGGCGCCAGTGCCGTGTCAAGCAGCTGTTCGGCGTCAGCGATGGTGTACGGCTTGTCAATGTTGAGCGCATCAGGATAGACGTCGTAATAGCGCGGGTCACTGAGATTTAGCAGTTTCGCGCGCAGCTTTAAATAGCGGTGCAGCGTCGGGAGGTTATTGTTCACAGCGGTAACCAGCGATCTGTAGACCTGCTCGGGTATATTGTCCAGCGCCAGCGCCTGCTGTAAGGCGGAGGGATAGTTGCGCATACGCGCTTCAAACACGTGGGCTCTGACCTGTCCCTCCAGGGTTACCGCCAAAGTTTGCTGATATTTTTGATAGGTACCGAAAAAGCTGTTGAATACTGCCTGTCTGTCATCGCGATTTTGCGTGCCGCGGAATTTGGTATATGCGGCCGGCGTCAGGGTAGCTTGCTGCCCATCGGCGAGAGTAATCGTCGGCCAGGGCAGTTCAGCGTTGGTTAATACACTGTAGGTGTCGCCTGCGACACGTAGTGGCGCGCTGGCAGCGGCCAGCATCTGCTCTTCGCGGACAGGCAGGATGTGAGCTGCCTTGCGTAGGGTATTCCGGATAAAAAAATCGTAGTCGTCAAGTGCTCGGTTATCTTGCTGCCAGCGCTGCAGTGTTGCCCGATCGATGGCGAGTAGTTCCGGTTCGATAAAACTGATTGCCTCCCCGTAAGCCGTTAACAAGTCTTCTGCCAAAGAATGTTGTTCACGCAATGTCGAATTGGCCAGCTCAATATCTTTGGCCAGAAAGCTGTAGGAGTAGAGCCGGGTTAGGGCTCGATAGGTCGTTGAACTCTGTTGCAGACACCGGGCGAGGGTGTCGGCGGAAGTGCCTAGTGTGCCCCTGCATTGCTCAAGCTCAGTGACTTGCCGTTTGATAGTTCGATGGGCCGTTTGCCAGCTAGCAAGATCGGCATAGAGGTCAGTTAAATCCCAGGTGTCGTTGGGCGCGGTCATCGCGGGCAGGGCCAACACCAACAAGGGGATCGAGCATAGCAGCCTGAGCAAACGACGGGCTTTCGCGCTGCTGGTATATCGTTTATGCATGGTTTTTAGCCAGTATGGGGTTTTTAGTCAGTTTCGAGTTCATTGTTCATCTCAGGGTATTCAGCTCAGGATTTTTAGTTAGAGCAGGGTTGCTGATAAGGTCAGCGGTCGGTCAGCTAAGGGTTATCCGTTGCGTCGGGGTGAACTTCTTCCACCCGGCAATCGAGGGCACCATCTACCAGGGTGACTTTGATCCGGTCACCCGCCTGTGTGTCGGTGGTGTGAGTAATAACCTGCTGACCTTGATCCTGGACGATGGCATAACCACGCTGCAGGGTGTTGAGCGGGCTCACCGCCTGCAACAGCGCGGCGCTGGTGGCAAATTCATCATTCTTGCGTTTTATTAAATGGCTCATGGCGGCGTATAAACGTGCTTCCAGATAACTGGCGCGCTGCGCGAAACGCGCGACCTGGGCCTGGGGCGCCCGTGCCTGATAACGCGTTATCAGCTGTTCAAGTCGCAGCCGATAGTCCTGGAACCGATGTTGCAGGCTTTTCATCAGCCTTATTTCCAGATGATCCAGATGCTGGCCCTGCTTGTTGAGGATGTCGCTGGGATGGCGCAGGCGCTTGCGTAAACCGAGTAAAGCTCGCGCTGCATCGGCAAGTCGTGTGTTGGCCTGCTGGTTAAACCAGTTTTGATAACCTTGCAGCGTCTGCATCAAATCCTGGGCATCGGGGCTGGCCAGTTCTGCGGCAGCGGAGGGTGTCGGCGCCCGTGCATCTGCGACAAAATCTGCAATAGTGGTATCCGTCTCGTGACCGACCGCAGAAATAATTGGGATCGAGCTGGCGGCAATGGCGCGCGCCACGGTTTCTTCGTTAAACGGCCACAGGTCTTCCAGTGAACCGCCACCCCGCGTAAGGATGAGCAGGTCACATTCATTTCGCGTGTTGGCCAGTTCAATGGCTTTGACAATAGCGGCGGCGGCCGCGTTGCCCTGTACGGGGGTAGGGTAAATGGTTACGGGCAAGGCCGGGAAGCGTCGCTGTAAGACATGTAACACATCCCTGACCGCAGCGCCGCTGGGGGAGGTGACGACGCCGATATGCCTGGCAAACTGGGGCAGGGGGCGTTTCAGTGTGTCGCTAAACAGGCCTTCCGCCGCCAGTTTGGCTTTCAATAGTTCGAAACGACGTTGCAGAGCGCCGAGGCCAGCCGGTTCAACGTGCTCAACAATGAGTTGATAATCGCCGCGGTTTTCGTAGAGGCTGACGCGCCCGCGCACCAGCACCTGCTGGCCGTCTTCGGGCCGAAAGTTTACCGTCCGGTTGCGATTGTTAAACATGGCGCAGCGAATCTGCGCATTGGCGTCCTTGAGGGAGAAGTACCAGTGGCCGGAGGACGGTCTGGCCAGATTACTTAATTCGCCCTCGACCCAAAGCAGTGACAGGTGGGTTTCAAGCAGTTGGCGAGCCCGGCGATTAAGCTGACTGACCGTAAAAACCTGCTTCTCGTCCGTTGCGACGGTTGAAATTGCCATGGGCGGCATTGTAGAGAAAATCGCCGTCACAACAAGCGTTGTGTCTGACCGCATCGCGAGTTTACCGCGTCGTGCGAGGAGACTATAATGCCGTGCTTTCCTACATCCCATCTGGATTCAAACGGGGCACTATGCTGCGAATTGATGAGGAAGCTCTCACCTTTGATGACGTCCTTCTCGTGCCGGGTTATTCCGACATGGTCGCTACTGACGTTAACTTGACGACCCGGCTCACCCGCGACATAAGCCTGAACATTCCCCTCGTCGCGGCGGCGATGGATACCGTTACCGAGTCGCGCCTGGCGATTGCCCTCGCCCAGGAGGGTGGCATCGGCGTTGTGCATAAGAATATGTCAGTCGCGCAGCAGGCACTTGAAGTCCGCGCCGTCAAAAAATTTGAAAGCGGG
>JBFJZC010000095.1:0-9581 GCA_041622295.1 Porticoccaceae bacterium | reverse complement strand
TCAATCAATTCACCGACGCTCTGGCAAATGACCTTCAATCGTGCAGGCAACTCGCCTTCTGGCAAACGAATAATGCCGCTGGTCACGTAGCGCACCTGACCACCGGATGCATCAATCACCCCGAACCCGGTGCGTCGAGAGCCGGGATCTATACCGATTATCAGTGTCATGAACTAATCTACGTTGTGTGGCAGACGGAGTGTTGCAATGGCCGCTGGCAACGTCAAGGCTTAACGTCAATATCTGTAAGACCCAGCTAAGCTCTGTAAGACAACGCTAGCCCCCCAGGGACTAAGCTCGTACACCAACCAGCAGGGCCTGATCAAGATGTCTAGTCTAGAGGTCTAGCGCTGCGCGATAACACATACAGGTGCAGTCAGCCTTAACTCACATAACCAGACCGATGCCGATCTGAAGCCGGTTTGGCCTGCACAAGCACAGCGAAGCTTCCAACGGACAAAGAAAAGGCGGCTTATGCCGCCCTACCTACATCGACTTCCGGCATCCAGGTCCGGTATCCGATATCAACGGTAATTCAGCTTTCGCTCTCAGGCGCGGCCTCTGCCTC
This sequence comes from Porticoccaceae bacterium, assembly GCA_041622295.1. GTDB lineage: Bacteria > Pseudomonadota > Gammaproteobacteria > Pseudomonadales > Porticoccaceae > HB2-32-21. The sequence continues at coordinate 9,013 of JBFJZC010000095.1, read as the reverse complement.
TGTCTCTGTCGCTACGGCTTCAGTGGCGCTCGCTTCATCAGCCTCGGCGGCGGGCTCCACAGGTTCGGGCGCTTTGACCTTAGGTGGCTGCAACAGGCCTTCAGCGATCAATATAGCGACCTTGTCTGCGTCGTTAATCCACCCCTTTGTGTCGCTTTTAACCGCATATCGGCCAGTGCGTTTTTGATAAACCGTATACTCGGCAGTGTTTTTAATGACTTTCATCCTGGTAACTCCTTATGACTACTCGTTGATGGTAAAAAAGGCCGGCCAACTGGCTAACCCTGGGTTGATAAGCTAGCCGAGCTGAGCCAGCACAGCATCGGGAATATCGGCATTACTGTAGACGTTCTGCACATCATCAAGATCGTCGAGATGATCCACCAGCGCCATAATCTTTTCGGCGTCGTCCTTGTCCAGACTCACGGTCGTGGCGGCCACCATAGTGACCTCAGCCGATTCAGCGGCCAAACCAGTCACGGATAGTGCGTCTCTGACTGCTGAAAAATCTTCCCAGGCGGTCAGCACATCAATCGAACCATCCGTGTTACTTACAACGTCATTGGCGCCGGCATGCAACGCCAGCTCCAAAATTTGTTCCTCGTTGACACCGGCGGGAAAACTGATTCGCCCCGTCCTCGCAAATAAATAGGCGACCGAGCCATCCGTGCCCAGATTACCGCCTCTTTTGGTAAATGCGTGGCGCACATCAGAGACGGTCCGATTACGATTGTCCGTCAGACACTCCACCAGCACGGCAACACCATTAACGCCGTAACCTTCGTAGGTGACTTCCTCATAGTTTTCCGTGTCGCTGCCCCCCGCCCCACGCTGGATCGCTTTGTCGACCGTATCTCGCTTCATATTGGCGCCGAGCGCCTTATCGATGGCCGTGCGTAATCGTGGGTTGTCCTCGGGGTTTGGCCCGCCAGCCCTGGCGGCTGTCACCAGCTCACGTATTAACTTGGTAAATGTTTTGCCGCGTTTGGCATCCTGTGCGGCCTTGCGATGTTTGATATTCGCCCATTTACTGTGACCCGCCATATACCCCTCTTAAATCGCCTGTCTCACTGCGGCCCCGGCTACTGGCTTTGTGGTTTTACCCCGTCAGATTTTTGCTCCACCGCTTTTTCCTTTTCCCGCAACCGTATATTGAGTTCGCGCAACTGCGCATTGGCAACCGCGCCTGGCGCGTCGGTCATCAGACACTGAGCCGACTGAGTCTTGGGGAAGGCGATCACATCCCGAATCGATTCGGCCGACACCATCAGCATGATAATGCGATCAAGGCCGAATGCGAGACCGCCGTGGGGCGGGCAACCGTATTTAAGCGCATCGAGCAAAAACCCGAATTTTTCCTGTTGCTCACTCTCACCGATACCGAGGATCTGGAACACTGTTTCCTGCATGGCACGGTCGTGAATCCGCATCGAGCCACCACCGAGTTCAGTGCCATTCAGCACCATATCGTAGGCTCGCGAAAGCGCCGCGCCAGGGTTTTCCGCCAGCGCCTGCGGGTCACTGGACGGTCGGGTAAAGGGGTGATGCAGGGATGTCCAGGCACCCGCATCAGTTTGCTCAAACATAGGGAAATCCACTACCCAGAGTGGCGCCCATTCGCGGGTATACAGATTCAGATCGCGACCGAGCCGACACCGCAAAGCACCGAGCGCCTCCGAAACCACTTTGCCTCGATCAGCACCAAAGAATATCAAATCACCATCTTCAGCAGCCAGCCTGTCAAGTAAGTTGCGGCGCACATCCACTGGCAGGAATTTCACAATGGGTGACTGCAAACCTTCTTCGAGATCAGACTTATCATTGACCTTGATATAAGCCAGGCCGCGCGCGCCATAGATGCCGACAAACCTGGTGTATTCATCGATCTGTTTGCGGGTAAGCTCATTGCCGCCCGGCACCTTAAGGGCAGCCACACGCCCAGCGGGATCATTCGCAGGCCCGGAAAATACCTTAAAGTCCACGTCAGCCATCAGGTCCTTCACCTCGACCAGCTCAAGGGGAATGCGCAAATCCGGCTTGTCACTGCCAAAACGCAGCATCGCCTCTGCGTAGGTCATCACCGGAAAATCCCCAAGCTCAACGTTCAGTAAAGAAGTAAACACATGACGCAACATTTTTTCTGTTACCGCCATGATCTCGTGCTCAGAAATAAATGAAGCTTCGATATCGATTTGCGTAAATTCGGGCTGTCGATCAGCGCGCAGGTCTTCATCGCGAAAACATTTTGCAATCTGGTAATAACGATCGAAGCCGGACACCATCAAGAGCTGTTTAAACAACTGCGGTGATTGCGGCAGGGCAAAGAATTTGCCCTCATGCGTGCGACTGGGCACCAGGTAATCCCGTGCGCCTTCGGGTGTGGCGCGCGTCAGGATAGGTGTTTCGATGTCAAGAAAGCCCTGATCTTCGAGAAAATGGCGAATTGCCGACGTGACCTTTGAGCGGAAATAAAGGTTGTTTTGCATCTCCGGCCGACGTAAATCCAGATAACGGTATTGCAGGCGTACCTCTTCACCTACCCGCGTATGCTCGTCGAGTTGAAAGGGTGGCGTCTCTGCGGTATTGAGTATCTCAACTGCCGTCCCGTACACCTCCACCTGACCCGTTTTCATGTCAGGGTTAACCGTTCCTTCGGTACGGCCACGTACCAGACCCGTGACCTGCAGCACGTACTCCCCTCGCAAGCGGTCGGCGGTGCCGAAATGTTCACCACTGTCCGTATCAAAGACTACCTGGACAATGCCTTCACGATCGCGTAGATCGATAAAAATCACACCGCCGTGATCACGGCGTCGATCAACCCACCCACACAAAGTGACTTCGCTACCGATAAGAGACGGGCTAACAAGCCCACAATAACTCGACCGCATATTCATACTATCCCGTAAGAGGTGATATCAGGCGCTCTTGGCAGCGTCCGGTTTACTTTTACTGTCCGCACTGGTCGTACTAGCGCCCTTGCTGTCCCCAGTCTTCGCCGGGGCGTCACTGGATGCCGACTTATTACCGCCATCAGACGACGCGCTGCTTTCGCCAGCGATATTTTTCTTGTTGCCAGTTTTAAAATCAGTTTCATACCAGCCACTGCCACTGAGCCGGAAAGCACCGGCACTCACCTTTTTCTTCAGCGCAGATTTCCTGCACTCAGGGCATTTTCTGAGCCGCCCTTCACTGACCTTCTGAATCACTTCAAATTCATGGCCACATGCATCACAAAGATATTCGTAAATCGGCATAGTGTTAGTTCCCAGGATTCACAACAACAATCAGATCAGCCGTTCGACAGCCTTCAAAACGGCGCGCATTATACCCCACGAAGTTAAAACCCATAAAGCACTGATAACGGCAGCAAGCCCGATCACCCCTGACTCAAATTGACATCCCCGTCTGCTAGCCACCAATTTCGCCAAAATCGCTGTTTTATGCGTAAAAACGCTGGTTTTTCTCAAAATGCGGTTGCGGGGCCTGTACGTATGCTATATATATAGCGCGTGGGTCGGTTGTATCGTCAATACGGCATTAAATTTGGATCGCCGCCCCTTAAATCGTTACTTCAAACAACAATCAAGCTTAAAGGGAAACCTCATGGCCGCCAAAAAACCAGCAGCAAAAAAAGCACCAGTAAAAAAAGCACCCGCCAAAGCAGCAAGCGCTAAAGCTAATAAGGCACCAGCAAAAAAAGCCGCTACCCCTAAGCAAGCCCCCGCACGAAAAACCAGTGTTATTGCAGAGAAGTACACGAAATCCCAGGTCGTCGGTGAACTTGCCGAAAATACTGGCCTCAACAAATCTCAGGTCAATGCCATACTTGACGAGCTCACCTCAATCATCGAAAGGCACATCAAAAAACGTGGTGCTGGCGAATTCTCTCTGCCTGGCCTCCTCAAGATCAAAACAGTTAAAAAGCCTGCGCGCAAAGCACGTAAAGGCGTCAATCCATTTACCGGCGAACAAACCACCTTCAAAGCGCGTCCCGCTAGCACAGCTGTAAAAGTTACCGCTTTAAAGGGTTTAAAAGATATGGCGAACTAGGTCCTGATTGAGCAGTTGGCCAGGCGCAATGTGACTTGCGCTAACCTGCGTCAGTCACACCTCGCTGTAGCACCTGATTTACTGTAGTACATCGCCAGAAGTACTTAAGCAGTATAAAAAGCCCCGCCCGTCGGGGCTTTTTAATGGGTGCTCGCCGGGCCGAGTTCGGCTGAGTAATACCAAATACACTTACGGTGAGGCATCAGCTGACCAGCTCAGCTCAAAACCACCCAACTGGCTACGACCCAGCTCCCGACGAAGAGACGCTATGCGCGTTCGCAACGTTTCATCGTCATACGCTTGCTCCGCTATGGCCCCCCATACCGGTTTTGGCCAGGCCGGGTCGCTAACAAATCTGGCAATATGGTGAACATGGAGCTGGTTGACCACATTACCCAAAGCGGCGACATTCAGTTTATCCGGCCTGAAGATTTCGCCAATCGCTTTGGCCAACTGCCTCGATTCCGCCAACAGAAGCAGCTGATCGGCTTCGTTCAAATCGTAAATTTCACTCACCCCTGCCCGTTTCGGCACCAGAATAAACCAGGGAAAATTACTGTCGCGATGCATCAGCAGTATCGACAATGGCCATTCACCAACCTTATAGGTATCGCTTTGCAGTTGCGCATCAAGCTCAAACATACCGACTCCTCATGTTTACTGTACCCGGTGCGTTCAGCACCGTAAAATATCCGCCAGCATAACCCCGCCCACTTTAAATACCGGAATATTTCCCATGCGTGCCAGTCATTTTCTTCTCGCCACCCAAAAAGAAACTCCCGCTGATGCCGAAATCATTAGTCATCAGTTGATGCTCCGTGCTGGCCTGATCAGAAAACTCGCCTCCGGCTTATACTCCTGGCTGCCGCTTGGACTAAAAGTACTGCGCAAAGTGGAAGCCATTATCCGCGAAGAGATGGACCGCGCCGGTGCCCAGGAAGTACTCATGCCGGTGGTACAGCCCGCTGAGCTATGGCAGGAATCAGGCCGCTGGGAGCAGTACGGGCCGGAACTGCTGCGTATCACTGATCGCCACGCCCGTGCCTTTTGCCTGGGGCCAACCCACGAAGAAATAATCACCGACCTCATCCGCAATGAGATTCGCAGCTATAAACAGTTGCCAGCCAATTTCTACCAGATTCAAACCAAATTCAGAGATGAAATCCGGCCCCGCTTCGGTGTGATGCGAGCCCGTGAATTTATCATGAAAGACGCCTACTCTTTTCATACAGATGCGGTTTCCCTGCAACAAACCTACGATGTTATGCATGCCACCTATACGCGGATTTTTCAGCGACTGGGTGTTGATTTTCGTCCCGTGTTAGCCGACACCGGCAGCATAGGTGGCAGCCATTCCCACGAATTCCACGTGCTGGCGGACTCCGGCGAAGACGCCATCGCTTTTTCGACCGAAAGCGATTATGCCGCCAACGTAGAAATGGCCGAAGCAGTGAGCCCAAACGGTATCCGCCCCGCACCCAAACAGCCATTGGAAGAAGTGGCCACCCCCGGACAACACAGTATTGAAGATGTCTGCCAATTTCTGCAATGCAGGGCGGACACCACCGTAAAAACGCTCATCGTCAACGGTGAAAACCCAGGCGATTTGATAGCGCTGGTGTTACGCGGTGACCATAGTCTGAATGAAATAAAAGCTGAAAAACTAGCCGGGGTCGCTAACCCGCTGAGTTTTGCCAGCGTCGAACAGGTGCAAACTGTGTTGGGCTGCCAGGTCGGATCACTGGGCCCGGTCAATCTGCCCATACCCGTTATTACCGATCGTAGCGCGGCTCATCTTGTCGATTTCGTTTGCGGCGCCAACAAAGATGACTGCCACTTACGCGGCGTCAACTGGGATCGCGATTGCGGCACGGGGACTATTGCCGATATTCGCAACGTAGTCGCGGGAGACCCAAGCCCTGATGGGCGCGGCACGCTGGAAATCAAGCGCGGTATCGAAGTCGGTCATATTTTTCAGCTGGGCACCAAGTACAGCGCCGCGATGAATGCGACGGTGCTTACCGACTCGGGGGAGGAACAGACCATGACCATGGGGTGTTACGGAATCGGCGTCACGCGTGTGGTCGCTGCTGCCATAGAGCAGAACTATGATGATCAGGGCATTATCTGGCCCCAGGCCATCGCCCCATTTACGGTCGCCATCGTGCCTGTCAATGCGCACAAATCAGCAGCCGTTGGCGAAACCAGTGAAGCGATTTACCAGCAGTTACTGGCCGCAGGCTATGACGTGCTGCTCATGGATGAGGAGAAGGCAAGGTTGGGCGTGATGCTTGCCAACGTCGAGCTGATAGGCATCCCCCACCGTCTGGTCGTCGGCGACAGAGGCTTGGCAAACAACACCGTCGAATACAAAAGGCGAGGTGAAGCGGACACCAGCGAAGTCAATCTCGACGAACTGTTATCTTTTCTCGGCAAGCGTATTGCCGGCCAGTAAAGACAGCAGTTATACAGTGCTGCACGAAGTAACTAACGAGTAGGAACGAGGAGCGACTAACGCGCAGTAGTGACACATCGCAACACATAATCACACTGATATTTTTAGTATGGTAATTGGCCCGTTCCAATTGGTTTTAGCGGCTATACTGGCAAGCCAGGCTGTCATGTCAACGCTGCCTGAAGACATTGATTGAGGGCCATAGGCGCCATGTACTGGAACATTTCCGCGCGCAATCAATCTAACTGTAGCTGTCAGTTACGGTATACACCTATGTCTGTTCGAGACTGGAAATAATGACCGGAGCGCGGGTTTTTTCGAAAAGCCACCTCACCGCGATGCTCGTTGCTGCGCTCGGGATAACTGGCAGTGTGGCGCCGGGAAGCGCAGAGAGCCAAACCGAGGCCGTCGCCGGGCCGGTTGCCGGGGTCCACACATCCATCAGTGCCGACACTATAGACACCGCGTCCACAGACACCGCGGTATCTGTGGACGCAAAAGACCCAGCGACTGACGCGGGCAAACTTGTTGCCGGGAACGATTCCTCAGCATCCTCGACGCAAGCACCGTCAGCCGCTCAAAACAAAAGCTCACAGGAACTCGGCGACGAGAATCCGGCTGTCAACGAAAACCCTCATGAAGACGCTCTACAAAGTCAGGTCAACGACAAAACCCTTGCGGCCTACCGCGACGCCATAAAAGTTCTGGATGAAAATGGCCCGTATTTCGCCCAATCCTCGGAAACCCTTTATGGACTTGGCATCGAGCTGCAGAAACGTGGCTATCACGAGCAGGCCCTCGACACGCTGGGCAGAGCCATGCATGTCAACCGGGTGAATAACGGGCTGCACAGTTTTTCGCAGGCCCCCATGCTGAGCAGCATCATTACCAGCCACAAGGCACTCAACCAGTTTGAAGATGTCACCGTCGATTATTATCGATTGCTAAATCTGCACCTGAGAACCCTGGATCCTGCCGACCCGGCCCTGCTGGCGGTGCGCAACGAGCTCGCCTTATGGCACGTCGATGCCTATCAAATGGACAACAGCAGCGCTCGGGTTGACCATCTCACCTCCGCACAAAGTCTAATCAATGCTGCCATCGACGGCCTGCCTCCCCACCCTGACACTCAAGCCAGCATTAAGCTGTTACGCACCGCCGCACTGGTCAGCTTTTATTTTTCACAACACGAAGGTGACGACTGGACCTCTGCCATTGATTCCCAATACAGCGCCAGTGCTGACAAGGTCCATTATCTGGCGCCAGTGCGCACCGCGACACTGTCGAGCACCAGCTATCGGCAGGGTCGGCATGCCCACGAGCAAATAATCGCGTTAACCGAAGCCGATCCCAACGCCACAGACGAGCAAAAGATAAGCGCCTACGTAGAGGCGGCTGACTGGCAACTGATGTTTAAGCACACCGATCAGGCAATGGCTTATTATCAACAGGCCCAGGCCCTGATCGCAAAAACTGACCGGCAGCAGGCATTGACCGACGCATGGTTTGCCGAACCGGAGGTCTTGCCCGCGCTACGCACGGAGAATTCAAACCAGGATATCGCCAGACTTGATATCATCGCGCAACTTGATGTTTCGAAAACAGGCAGCCCCAGCCGTATCAAAATTCTTGATCCACCCGCGGAAAAAAATCGCTCGCTGCGCAGAGCTGCGATGAAGGCGATAAAGAATTCACGCTTTCGACCTCGATTTGTCAATGGCGAACCCGTCAGCACTCCTGGCTCTGTCATTAAAATACCGATGATTCACTGATTATGTACAAACGTCTCAGCTCAGTAGCAACCGCGGTCTGCGCCGCGCTCGCCATTTCTGTCACCATCATGTTGAGCGGCTGCCAGTCCACTTCCAGCGCCAGCTCGACCAGCGCGGAAGCCAGTGCCCCTCCGGAATCAAGCTCCAGTCCCACAGCACGCTCCAGCCCCACAAGTAGTCCTTCCGCATCGGGCGCACCCGCCCCCCAGCAACAGACACCTGATCAGCCAGGTGGGCAATCAAGACCCCCGGCCGGTCGTACCACGCAGGAAGTCGTCGGCGATCTGGATGGCGAGCTCGATACATCAATTGCGGTATTTGACGGTATGATTCTGGATGAACGCGCCAGGGCCGAAGCCATCGCGGAGGCATCGGGAGGCGACCATGCTGCGTCGGAGGACGGTGAGGAAGCCCTTTTTGAAGAAGGCGATCTGAACGAGGGTTTGCCCGGTTACGGGGAGTTTCCCGAGGCTACAAGTGCAGATGGAGAGGATGGCGAAGGTGATGAGAACGCAGCTGAACCAGGCTCAGCAGGCACATCCACTGACGAAAACGGCGAACCCGCTGTCGGCTCTTCTGGCTCAGGAAGTCGTGCTCCCGGCTCCAGTGCTGGCGTGAAGCCCGCAGATATTGGTAATGGCAATGACGATGATATCGTCGCCCGACAAATTCGCGAAGCCGCATTAAAGGAAAAAGACCCGGTCCTGCGCGACAAACTGTGGGATGAATACCG
>JBFJZC010000094.1:0-9634 GCA_041622295.1 Porticoccaceae bacterium | reverse complement strand
GCATCAAACGTCGCGCCACCCCAGCTTTCGAGGGACCAGAAGCCAACACTGTCGAGCTTTTCAGCGATGGGCAGCATGTCGTCGATCCGCATGCGTGTGGCAAACAGGGATTGGTGCGCATCACGCAACACCACGTCGGTCAAACCCAGGGGTTTATTGTTTTCAACCATGCATCTTCACTCTTGAATTAGCGACCACTCACCAGCACGAAATTTAGCGCGCCCGATGTTTAGCAATCGCGGCCTGAATTATCTTTGCAGTCAACGCGTCCACCGGCTCCGCGGTCTCGCCAGTTTTCATGGGCACAAACGGTGCAGCGGGGAAAAATTTTGCAACAACCCTCGACATGAGACTGATCGCTACGACCAGCATGATCAAAAAAGTGAATACCGTGCCCATGCCGTAGAGCATCATGTCGACACCCTGCTGTATCAGTGATTCCTGCATTATTTTCGCCTTTACCTCAAGTTTAGTCGCCAGGCCCTGGTCGATTGGCGTTACTTAAAATAACGGCCAGCGACACCTGGTCTGGAACAACGACCAGCGGCAGCATGGGCCATTATACACAGCCATAAATGTACCCAGAAATTGATCTGATCATTAACCAGCGTATCTTGATCCAAATCCGGTTGCATTCAACCTGTGGGTCACTACAATCCGCTGTTCGATCCGCTAGCCGCATCCTTCATGAATATTATTGAACTGCTCGACCAGCAATTTCGTCAGGCGATGGCCCTGGCTGGCATACCTGACGAGTACCCGTCCCGGATCGCGGCCAGCGCGAGACCTGAGTTTGGCGACTTCCAGGCCAATGGGGTCCTTAGCGCGGCAAAACAATTACGCCTGAATCCCCGCGAACTAGCAACCAGGATCGTCGCACATCTGGATCTCGCCAATATCGCCGAACGCGTCGATATTGCGGGTCCGGGGTTTATCAATATCTATCTTAATGATGCGTTTATAGCGTCCGCCGCCACCCAGCTGTATCAGCAAAGCAGCCATCACCGCGGCAGGGCAAGCAAGGTCGCAAAGTGCGCGGAAACCATCGTCGTTGACTACTCTTCGCCTAATCTGGCTAAAGAAATGCATGTCGGCCACCTGCGCAGCACCATTATTGGTGACGCCCTGGCAAAAGTCCTCGAGTACCTTGGCCACAGGGTGGTTCGCCAGAATCATATGGGCGACTGGGGCACTCAGTTCGGTATGTTAATAGCGGAGCTTGAGGAGCAGCTCGGCGAAGGCGAACAGCCTGAGTTAGCCCTTCACGACCTGGAAAATTTTTATCAACAAGCCAAAGCCCACTTTGATGCAGCCCCAGACTTCGCCGACAAGGCCCGTAACTACGTCGTCAAGCTGCAATCAGGGGATCAGCATTGTCGTGAACTGTGGCAACAATTTATCAACATATCCGTCGCTCACAGCGAAGCCATTTACCGCCAGCTGGGCGTTGCGCTCAGCGCTGACGATATCCGTCCCGAAAGCGCGTATAACAGCGATTTACCTGACATTGTCGCCACATTGAAAAAGCAGGGCCTGGCTAAAGTCGACCAGGGTGCGCTGGTCGTCTTTATTGACGAGCTGACCGACAAACAGGGGCAACCGAGCCCGATGATTGTGCAAAAGTCTGACGGCGGCTATCTCTACGCCACAACAGATCTTGCGGCGTTACGCTACCGTAATAACCAGCTTAAGGCTGACCGCGTACTCTATTTCATTGATGCGCGGCAAAGCCTGCATATGAAACAGGTATTCGCGGTCGCCCGCAAAGCCGGTTTTGTAGACCAGCAAATGCGCCTGGAGCATCTGCCCTTTGGCACCATGATGGGTGAGGATGGCAAACCGTTCAGAACCCGCAGCGGCGGAACGGTCAAGCTTGCCGACTTGCTCAACGAAGCGATAGACAAGGCCGCTATCCTCATTGCTGAAAAAAATCCGGAATTGAGTGAGCCTGAGCGTTTGGACGTAGCCCACAAAGTCGGTATTGGCGCCGTCAAGTATGCAGACCTAAGCAAGACACGCACCAACGATTATCTGTTTAGCTGGGGCAGCATGCTCAGTTTTGAAGGTAACACAGCACCGTATTTGCAGTATGCCTACACGAGAATACGTAGCATCTTACGCCGCGCTGAAACCGACGATTGGAGCACCCTCGGCTCGGTTACTATTACCGGCGAAGCCGAGAGAAAACTGATTTTACAATTGCTTGAATTTGACAGTACTGTCGCGCTGGTAGCCCGCGATGGCTTTCCCCATACGCTGTGCAACTACCTTTACGAGCTGGCCAGCGCATACATGAGTTTTTACGAGCAATGCCCAGTCCTCAAAGAGGACGTTGACACCGGGCTGCGCAACAGCCGCCTGCAATTGTGCGAGCTGACCGCCACCACCCTGCAAAAGGGCCTGGAACTGCTCGGCATTGAAACCATGGAGCGAATGTAAGAATTCGTCCCGAGCGTCCCTGTCACGGCCAGATGCCGCGCTGGGCAACCACCCGCGACAGGCGCTCCACCGCAATAGACAGCGCCGCCGTACGCAGATCGAGCGGATAATCTAGTCCTCCATCCGCTTGCTGACCATTAGCCCCGGGGTCCGCGGCCAACTGCTGAAGGTGCTGCCAGCGAGTTACCGTTGCATCCGTACTGTTGCGCATACGTTTGCGTAATCTGGCATTGATCTCTTCAAGCTCCCACTGATGGTTTTCGAGGTTCTGCAGCCACTCGTAATAACTCACCGTAACGCCTCCTGCGTTGGCGAGAATATCGGGTAGCACCCAGATATTTTTGCTAGCCAGAATTCGGTCAGCCGCTGGCGTGACTGGCCCATTGGCCGCTTCAACCACGAGCCGGGCCTTAATATTCCCCGCATTGCGGGCGGTGATTTGTTTGCTTAATGCGGCCGGAATCAGGATGTCGCAATCGAGCTCCAGCAGGGCTTCATTGGTAATACTCAGGGTCTGGGGCAGGCCCATCAAGGTGCCATGCTCGGCTTTGTAGGCCTGGGCAGCCCGCAAATCAATACCATCATCGTCGAAAATACCCCCCTGGGAATCACTGACTGCGACAATTTTTGCGCCGGCTTCCTGAAACAGCTGGGCGGCTACTTCACCGACATTACCGAAACCTTGAATGGCAACCCGTGCGCCGACCAACGATGACAAACCCGGTACCAGCCCCTTGCTAATAAGGTGTTCGGTAACATCGCGACAACCCCTGCCCGTCGCCTCACGGCGCCCAGCGGAGCCTCCCAGCAACAGGGGTTTGCCGGTGACCACAGCGCGATTGTTGTTATCTGCATGCATCACATCGTAGGTATCGTAAACCCACGACATGGTTTGCTCATCCGTATACAGATCGGGCGAGGGAATATCTGTGTAAGGCCCAATATTATTACCTAGCTCGCTGATGAAGCGACGGGTCATACGACGCAACTCGCCGGTAGACAGGGCTTTTGGATCGCAAACTACCCCACCCTTGGCACCGCCAAAAGGCAACTCGGCGAGCGCGCATTTCCAGGTCATCAGCGCGGCGAGCGCCGTCACTTCATCAAGATCCACGGCGGGATGGTAGCGAATACCGCCCTTGCCCGGCCCGAGGGTACGGTTGTGCACGACACGATACCCCTGGAATACTCTGATCGAGCAGTCATCCATTTCGATGGGAAAGGTAATACTGATCACCCTTTTTGGATACCGGAGAACGTTGCTTAGACCATTCTGTATCGGACTAACGTAGCGCATCGCCCGGTCTAGGTTGATATGCTCCATCTCACTGGCGCTAAGCGTGTCATCCGTCGCGCTCACACCCGTGTTGATATTCATATTTACGCTGTCTTCCACCACACCCTCCTTATACTGATTGACCAGTGACTGTGACAACCGCGAGCTCCCTGCCCGTCTCATTACGATTGGACCAGATATCTGACGGGCCCATTATCGGATGACACCGGTGAATATCCTCGCTGCTTATGCTAGCCCCTACCTGTCGTGAACTGCAGCTGGGCTACCCGCTGGGGCTGCTAAAGATTATTCACGATCCCGCCACCTACCTCCTTGTCATATATCACCTTGTCGTCTTGCAGACCGTATTTTCGGCAGACTCGCTCGGTTCCATTCATTCGGCCCAGTCCATTCAGTCCATTCCGCCAAAATCATTCAGTTAGATACGTTAAATCACCCACCTCTGACACAACCAAGCCGCTCAGCCCCTTCAGTCAGCCTCACCAGTATCGAGCCAGCTAAGAATTAAACGCAACACCCAGCTCATTTAATCGCTGGCGATATAACGCAGCCACCCCTTCAGCAAAGCAGCAAAAGATAACTTGCTCAACCACACGACTAACCCCACCATCGGTCAGACAAGCCATTACTTCCCTGACGGCAATATCCACCGCAGCCTGTAGCGGGTACCCGTAGACGCCGCAGCTAATGGCTGGAAACGCAACTGACTCAAAACCTTCCCGCTCAGCAAGCAACATGGCCTGACGATAACACGAACGCAGGGCCTCGGGTTCACCCTGTCCGCCGCCCTGCCAAACTGGTCCCACCGCGTGGATAATCGCTCGCGCAGGGAGTTTGAACGCCTCTGTCAACTTCACCTGGCCGGTGGGACAACCACCCAATTTCGCGCATGCCGCCTGCAACGCCTCATAACCGGCCGCCCGATGAATTGCTCCATCGACACCGCCACCACCAGCGAGGCGGCTGTTGGCCGCGTTTACGACAGCCGCCACCGGTAGCTCGGTAATATCGCCTACCCATACCTGTATATCCGCCAAACGTCATCCCCCTAAGTCCGTCCCCGGCTCTGAATTCTCGCCGCCCGTCATCGCCAGCCGAGCAGTTGATCTCCTGTCTATCAAACTAACAAGTACACAGCGCAAAACTACAGGAAAATCGTGTTCCGTCTAACCAGCCAGTGGCAGTTGACCAAAACAAAACAGTGCATCAGGTTCTGCTTTTAACCGCAGATCTGATACCGCTCGGCAAGTTACAAAGTTTTTACATTTTTAACTTGAATTTTGATATCTAACCTGTTAAAAACCCGAACAAAATAAAATCCAATCATACGGGTAAACGATTCGGATACTAATGGTTCTGATCACAGCACCGATCACCACAGCAAGCGCAGGGATCTATCATGTTTTTTTCGGTTAACGAATTCCGTCACTTGATTGTGAGAGAAACATTACGGGAACTGGGTGACTGGTCGGCGGCGGCAGAAAACCTGCTGCTTGGCACCGCAGCCCAGGAGTCTGGTCTCGGGCTTAAACTCAAGACGGGGCGCATGGCCGGGGTCTATCACATATCACCTGCGGCCCACCGAGCTGTGTGGGACAAATACCTGATTGGTCACCCCGACCTGGCCAGCAGAGTCAGGGGTTTAGCCGGGCAACACAGCTTTATCAGCAATCCCCATGGTGAGCTGGTGACCAACCTCAAGTACGCTACCGCAATTGCCTGGCTGGTTTATAAACGCACTGGTCAGCCGGTTCCTGAAAACTGCCCACCGGAGGAGCTGGCCAGGTTCTGGCATCGCCACTTCCACGCCAGAGCGACTGGCAAAGTTGAAGATTTCATCCGCAATTTTCACCAAATGGTGTTGCCCGCCTCATCGCTGGCAGCCTGACCCGTCGAACCAGCGAGCGAAGCTGGATACTCCAACAGAAGCCACGTAAACCGCCCCCAAACGTTAACAGTTTCGACGGCACATCCCCGTACTGAGCCTTAATCCGCACTGATCCTTAAGCAAACCTATTTTTCTTCAGGGGGCCAGACTTCCGCCAGCACACGAAACGCACTCGCCGCCACCGGCCAGCCCGCATAGTGAGCAGCATGAATGATCATTGCCTCGAGGGTTTCTCTCTCCACACCCAGGTTGCGGGCGCCAGGAAAATGGATACGCTGCTCCGCCTCCCGATTAAGCGCCACCAGAATCGTGCAGGTAATCAACGAACGCTGCGCCAGCGTTAGCTCCTCGCCCTGCCACACATCGCCAAACAGATGCTCCATGGTGTAATTGGTGAATTTCTCGGGCAGCGCTGAACGAGCCACCGATGCCGTCCTATCCTGCCCCTCAACCAATTTCTTGAAGAAAGCGATACCCTTTTTGCGCTTCTCCTCATTAGACATAACTGTTATCCCCCTTAGACATAGCCTTACTCCCGCTGTTTTTATCAGCTATTTTGGTAGTGAATGCAAACTCCCATCGGAGCTCGAGTCTGCATTAATGAATATTACGCTGAACGCCATGACAAATGTAAACGAAGATCGAAATTTACTCAGCCCCTTATTGGCAAATGCGCATCTCATCATCCCTACTCACATATGCCTGAATCTACCATCACTGGCTGGACATTTAAGACTGTTCACACGTAACAATTTGATTTTTCTCATTTTGAGTAAACCGACCTCGCGCTCAAAATTCTCGAGCAAGTACCCGCGATGAAGTCCTACAAGTACCCATTGTCTATCTATTCCATTGATTAGTTGTCTTTTGGCCAACCCTCGTGGTCTGATAGAACAACCTTGGCGTTGGGTGAGCGGATTCGCTCAAACGTTAGTGGAGTAAAAATATTCAGCGGGACCTCTCTCAATCTGAGTTGACCTCATTCGATATATAAATTGACTTAGCCCAACCTGAAAACTCTTATGCCCAGTGACTCATCAACCCGCTTAAACAAATACATAAGCGAAAGCGGTATTTGCTCAAGAAGAGAAGCTGATCGCTATATTGAACAGGGCAATGTCTTCATTAATGGCAAGCGAGCAAAAATAGGCGACCAGGTTTTCGCCGGAGACGCCGTAAAAGTTAATGGTCAACCGATAGAACCTCAAGATGCCGAAGAATTTGTTTTTTTAGCGCTGAACAAGCCGGTTGGCATTGTGAGTACAACCGAAGGCCACGAAAAAAATAACATCGTCGATTTTGTGAACCATAGTACGCGAATTTTCCCTATAGGGCGGCTAGATAAAGATTCACAAGGCCTGATTTTTCTGACCAATAACGGCGATCTGGTAAATAAAATATTGCGCGCTGGCAACAGGCACGAAAAGGAATACCTGGTTACCGTAAACAGACCTCTAAGTGATGACTTTATTGCCAGGATTAGCGCAGGCGTACCGATGCTCGGTGGAACCACAAAAAAATGTAAGGTCACCAGGGAGTCCCCCCTGGTTTTCAGAATCACCTTAATTCAAGGTCTGAACCGTCAGATCCGTCGTATGTGCGAGTACTTTAACTATGAGGTGACAAAACTCGAACGCGTGCGAATCATGAATGTCAGCTTGAAAGGCGTGCCTTTGGGCGAATGGCGAAACTTGACTGAAGAGGAGCTCAGGATTTTATTAAAGGCCACCGAAAACTCATCATCCGATATCAAAGTTGCCCCTGACAAATCCCGAAAAAACCCTGGCAAGCACTTTAAACAAAAGGTAGTCGCTGGTACAAAGAATAAGCTGAATCGGGCGACCCGAAAAAAACCACGACGTTGAACTAAACGTTAAAAGAAGCAGAAATATTTTCCTCGCGACCCGGCGTTCGGGCGTCGCACCCCGAATATCAACCCGCATCAGTGGGCAGCGGGTGATAACAAGAATGTACAGAGGAAACCGGGAGCTCTGGCTTTGGCCCTGGTTGCGCTGCACCAGAAACGTTAGTGGTCTCGCGTTGTGCCAGGCTCACTGTCAGCAAGCCTTTAGGTACTACTTGCCGATCAAGGAAAACAGGCTAACCTATCGTCAAAGTTGGCCCGTTTTCTCACCCCAGGCTGACACCCAAAATCAGGTGACCTGTTGCTCAAACGCTGTCGCCTGCGCCTCCAGTGCTTCACTAAGCTCGAGCCAGGCGGATTCCAGTTTGTCCAGCATCGCTTTGCCCTCACTATGGCTTCTGGTCAGTTCGCTTATTTTTGACTGCTCCGCCTTTGCGTAAAGTAAGGGGTCCTCCAGACGAGCAGAAACCCTGTTTAACTCAGCCTGTTGCTTATCGATCTGTTTTTCAAGGGTTTGTAATTGTTGACGCTGAGCAGCGGTTTGTCGACGAAACTCAGCTTCCTGGCGCTTACGTGACTGACGATCATCACGACCGCCAGAACCCGCTTGCGATGATGGCTTATCGTCCGTTGTCGCTGCGGACGATTCGTCACCAAAACCTTTTAACTGCAGCCGTTGGTAGTCGTCAAGGTCACCGTCAAAAGGAGCCACCTCGCCGTTTTGCACCACATACAAATCATCAACAACTGTACGTAGCAGGTGCCGGTCATGTGACACGACGACAACCGCTCCACTGAAACTCTGCAGGGCCAGCACCAGCGCTTCGCGCATATCGACATCGAGGTGGTTGGTGGGCTCATCAAGCAGCAACAGATTGGGTTTTTGCCAGACCAGCAGGGCCAGCGCCAGGCGCGTTTTTTCACCGCCGGACAACGGCCCCACCGGCGCCCTGGCGTTGTCACCGGCAAAACCGAAGCGACCCAGAAAATCCCGCAAGGTTTGTTCCGTTTCGTCAGGCGCGAGGCGTTGTAGGTGGAGTAACGGGCTGGCTTTGAGATCCAGGGCTTCGAGTTGTTGCTGGTCGAAATAGCCAATTACCAGATTCTTGCCCTGCTGCACTGTGCCAGAAACGGCCTGAAGCTCACCGGCAATGAGTTTGATCAGCGTGGATTTCCCGGCACCGTTGCGCCCCAACAAACCGATGCGCGAGCCCGGCAACAGGTTGAGATGGATATGCCTGAGTACGATCTTATCACCGTAACCCGCCAGTACCCGATCAAAGCTGATCAAGGGTGAGCTTAATGCGGCGGGTTCGGCAAAATCAAATCGGTAGCCGTGAGCAGCGTAGATTGGTGCGACAGCCTGCAATTTTTCCAGCGCTTTGATACGACTTTGTGCCTGTTTCGCCTTGGTAGCCTGGGCACGAAAACGGTCGACAAACTTTTGCAGATGGGCGCGGTGTCGTTCCTGCTTGTCGAACAGGCTCTGCTGCTGCATTAAACGTTCGCCGCGCTGCCGCTCGAAACTGGAATAATTGCCCTGATATAGATCAATACGACCTTCTTCAATATGGGCCACTGCGGACACAGTGTTATCTATAAACTCCCTGTCGTGGGAAATAATGATAAGTGTGCCCGGGTAACGTTGTAACCAGCGCTCGAGCCAGACCACGGCGTCAAGATCGAGGTGGTTGGTCGGCTCATCAAGCAAAAGTAATTCCGATGGCTGCAGCAATGCGCGGGCGAGATTAACGCGCATGCGCCAGCCCCCGGAAAAGCTTGCCACAGGGCGCGCCTGAGCGGCCTCATCAAATCCCAACCCGGCCAGCAGCCGCGCGGCGCGGGCCGTCATGGTATAGCCGTCAACAACCTCAAAGGCCTGATAGGCGCGAGCCAGCGCCTCTCCGCCGGCATGTTCTGCGTCCAGTAGCGTTTGCTCTGCGCCGCGATATGCGCTGTCCCCGTCAATGGTGTGCTCCAGCACGGAACGGGACAGATCCGGGGTCTCCTGATCGACGCTGACAACCCGCCAGTCTGAGGGCAGCGAGACATCACCACGGTCACTCTGCAGTTGCCCTTTGAGTAACAGAAATAGCGACGACTTACCCGACCCGTTGGGCCCCACGAGACCGATTCGCTGTCCGCT
>JBFJZC010000093.1:0-9645 GCA_041622295.1 Porticoccaceae bacterium | reverse complement strand
TTAAGATCGAGCAGGCGTGACAAAAGTTGTGGGCCCATGTCTGCCACCGTTGCCCGTACCGGTGTGCCCAGTTTTCCGAAGACATCCCAGTATGTTACCGGGGAGCCCCGTAGTTCAAAGTCATTGATGCCAATATATTTTACGCGTTCGTCAATTTTCGAATGGGGTGTCCCGGACTGACTAATGCCCGATAAATCGCCTTTTACGTCAGCCATAAAAACGGGGACGCCAATGGCCGAAAAGCCTTCCGCAAGGCCCTGCAATGTGACAGTTTTTCCCGTGCCAGTGGCGCCAGCGATCAAACCGTGGCGATTGGCGAAGCGCGGATTAATGCCAATTTGGCCACTGCCGGTGCCCCCGATCAAAATATTCTCAACAGGATGTTTATTCATACTGCTTGCCCTTGCTGCGCATCTATACGGTCTTTAATCATCCGAATTCAACCACCCTAACGCAAGTGCCCACGTGAGCACAGTTTTGTAACATTTGTTTGCAGAATGTTGATTATTAGCCGTCAACAATGGGCTGACCATTGACCTGCCATAGAGCCGCTGTATCACAGTAAATATGCCTTGATTTTCTATCCCTGAGCCACGCCGGGAATTACAGCAATTGATGTCATTGATGTAATGTCGAAGCCGATGCCGCCGTGTTAGCTGTGTGCATCTGCATGCCCGCCTGTGGATTTGCAGAACAAAGATTCTTCGTCCCTTGATTAATAATTAATGCGTTAGAGCGCTGGACTGATATCGACGGGTTCTGTGCTGAGCATAATGGCGGCTATTTTAACTGTTTTACCGGAACGATTAGACCACGCGTGGTTGGTGCCGCGCTGGATCAGCACGTCGCCCTGTTTCAGCAGCTTTTCACCGGTTTCCATCATTGAATAGACCTCACCCTCCAGCACGATAATGACATCGGTGGTGTTTGTTATATGAAAGCCTGGATGCGACTCCAGTCCCTGTCCGGGTTTCGCGACGCCTTCTGGCTCAGGTGGGAATTCGGCGATACGAACCATCAGTGTGCCGGGGTCCGGGTTCAGGTCATATGCACCGGGGCGCTCGCCATAGTTGCTTTCAGCATTATCAGAGGGCAGGGTGCCCAACCACAGTTCAGCCATCGCGAGCTGACCTTGAGCCTCGAAGCCTTCCATACCGCTACCGCCAAAAATATCTGGCATATCAGTGTCCTGCGAAAAAATTGACTGGCCTTTTGCATTGACGCCGGTGACGATCCTGCGGACTGGTTTCATGATGTTTAACCTCTTGAGTGAATAATTTCGGGGCCGCTAACTTCACGGAGATTAAACCACAGCAGCCGAGGTGTCGGCTATGTTTGGCATGAATAGGGCCCGCTGCCCATGAGTGGTAATGTCAACCGATTTACGTTAAGTTACGCGCGGATTTAAATCTGACAGTGGCCAAGACTTATCATTATGTCGGCCGATCAATGATCTTGAAGTAAGAGGAGTTTGTTATGCAATGCGGTATTCAGATGCTGTTTCAGAACCCGGGCAACCTGAGCGATGCTGAGGTTTATGATGCGGAATTAAAGATAGCCAGGTTGGCTGAGCCTATGGGTTTTGACTCGCTGTGGTGCGTGGAGCATCACTTTACTGATTATACGATGTGTCCAGATGTTACCCAGTTTTTAAGCTACATGGCTGGCGTGACCAGTACAATAAAGCTGGGAACGGGCGCGGTTATTCTGCCCTGGCACGACCCCTTGCGTGTCGCTGAAGAAATTGCCTTGCTGGATTATTATTCTGATGGCCGCACATTACTGGGTATGGGGCGCGGGCTGGCACGGGTCGAGTACGAGGGCTTCAGGGTAAATATGAATGAAAGCCGTGTCAGATTTGACGAAAGTTCGCGGATGATTGTAGAGGCCCTGAAAACCGGTTTTGCAGAGTACGATGGTGAGTTGATTAAGCAGCCTCGCGTGGAGATTCGGCCACGCCCCAGGTATTCTTTTGAGAACAGGACATATTCTGTCGCCATGTCACCAGATTCGGTGGATGCCGGTGCTGTCCTCGGTTCCCAGATCATGCTGTTCATGCAAAAGCCCATGGCCGATATCGTTCCGGAAGTGGATCGTTATCGGAAGATATACAGGGAGCAACATCCAGGTAAAACACCGCCGCCACCACTTTGTATTGATTTTGTTATTTGTGATGAAAGTGCGGATAGAGCTGAAGAAATGGCTCGAAAATATACGGCGGCATATTTTCTTAGCGCCGCGCAACACTACGAAATGGCCGGTGATCATTTTGCTGAGACCAAAGGTTACGCAGCGTACGGGGACTCGGCGAAGATGCTTAAAGAGCTGGGGCTTGAAGCGGTCGCTAATGTGTTTGTTGACTTGCAAATTTGGGGTACGCCGCAACAGATAATCGAAAAAGCGGAAGCGCGCAGAAAGCTGCTCGGCGATTTTGAGTTTAACGGATCATTCAGCTTTTCCGGGATGCCCTATGACTATGTCGAAAAAAGCATAAAATTATTTGGTGAGAAATGTATTCCTGAATTCCATAGCTGGAACGAAGCCAAAGCATCGGCCGCTTGAGCGGAATGTCAGAAGAGGTTGTCAGCAGGGATTAGTTAGCAGCGGTCAGTTGGTGCAGTATTGCAGGTAACGGATGCAGTATAGAAGGCCGGTGGTTGTATATCATCCTGAGTAACTGGCGAAGCAAATAGTCAGCAATAAAAAAACCGGCGAGGATCAGCTCCTCGCCGGTTTTTTTGTTTTCAAGATAGTCCTGTTAGCCAGACATCGCGCTCAAGGTCAGGCTGATTTTGCTGCAGCACCGGTTTTATTCAGTGGCAGGTTAAACAGGTTGACGCAGTTCAAGCCCAGAATTTGATCTTTGACCTCATCGGTGACGAGCGTTGCGTGTTCTTTGAGCATGGCCTGGGAGTGCGGCCAGGTCGAATCGCTGTGTGGGAAGTCGTTCGCCCACAGCAGGCGTTCGTGATTCATACGATGTGCACCACCAAAAGCTTCCCAGTCGTCCTGAAAGGTCAGCCAGACATTTTCGCGAATATATTCGCTGGGCAGACGGGGTAACAGACGACCATTTTTACCGTAACCGTGTCGCTCGACAGCATGATCCATGCGTGCCATGTAGTGAGGTAGCCAGCCTGCGTCGCCTTCCGCGCCAACAAAGCGGAGCCTGGGGTGACGCTCGAATACACCACCCAAAGTGTACAATCCAATCAGATCCTGGATGGCTCTTATCAGTTTCATGAACCCGTTGAGCTTGTGCCCACGGTATTGGGCAATGCTGGCGGCACTTTCCTTGGAGGTAAGGATGTGGAAGCAGAGCGGCAGCTCAAGATCAACGGCACATTCCCACAGGGCATCGTACATAACGTGGTCGTAGTCTTCCTGGATTGGTGTGCCCGGCATCATGACGCCGACGAAACCAGCATCTTTGATGCGGCGAAAATCCTCTATCGCCGAATCGACGTCAAGGATGGCAGTTTGACCAAGCCCGAATATACGGTCGGGGACTTCTTTACAGTAAGCCTCCAGCCAACGATTGTAAGATCGGAACATGGCGTCCTTAAACAGTGGATCTTTGGCGTTACACAGGACCATGCCAACTGATGCGTAGATGATTTCAGCGTCGACACCGTCCTGCTTTTGATCTTCGACCCTGAACTTTGGATCCCAGCCGCTGCGATGCATGTCGTAAAATCTGCGGTTTGGTCCTTCTTTAGGCATTATTTCGGCGGGAATGCCGGCCGCTGACATCAGGCCAAGGTCTAGCGGGCGTTTTATGCCTTCCCATAAATAACCGTCGCCGCCTTTGCCATCGTCTACGATGTGCGGCACGCGATCACGAAATTTTGGGTCGACATATTTTGAGTAGGCCTCTGGTGGTTCGACGATATGTGAATCTGCTGAAACGACGGGAGCAGCCATGATGTTCTTCCTCCTAATGCTGGATTTGGTGTGAAGTTTGGCAATAAAAATTTGGAATGGTCCTAGTGGAAATGATTTGACGATTGAAATCAAGCCTTATAAAAGGAAAAGGCCCCTGGGTGGGGCCTTTTCGCATAAGCTCAATATCTACTTCAATGAACCACCATGCGTACATTACATCATCGCCGGTAATCCAGTATGGGCGGTTAGTCCGCCATCGACTATGTAGGCCGCCCCGGTAATAAAGGAGGCTTCATCAGATGCCAGAAACAATACCGTGTTAGCGATTTCTATCGGTAATCCAAGGCGGCCAATGGGGTGGGCATTCATCATTCTTTCACGGATTTGCCGGCTGATTTCGGCGGATACTTTGGGCAGCTCTCCTTTGCCCGCCAGGGATACGTGGGGCAGGGCTTCTTTGCCGCTGCCAGTCATGCTCTGGATAGCCGGGGTGTCGATGGCACCGGGGCAGACGCAATTCATGCGTACGCCAAAACGGGCATTTTCAATGGCAGCGGAGCGGGTAAAGTTAATCACGGCGGCTTTGCCAGCGTTGTAAGCCGACATGCCGTAATCGCCGCCGGTTCCGGAAATGGATGCCGTATTGACGATGGCACCGCCGCCCTGGGCGATCATTATTGGCAGCGCGTGCTTGGTCGCCAGGAAGGGCGCCGTCACATTTACCGCTAACGTTTTGTTCCAGCCTTCCAGGGTGAGATCTTTGACTGCACCCACTTCCAGCGCTGTCGCGTTGTTGTGAAGGATATCCAGCCGCCCGTAGGTATCAACGGCGTGCTTTATCATTGCCTTTGTGGCGGCTTCATCCGCGACGTCGGCGGTAAATGCCGATGCCTGTCCGCCGCTGGCATTTATGTTATCGGCAACCCTTTTCGCGCTGGCAGCGTTTATATCAACAACGACGACTTTGGCGCCTTCTTCAGAAAAACGCATGGCCGTCGCCTCGCCAATGCCTGAGCCACCCCCGGTGATCAATGCAACCTTGCCTTCTATTCGTCCCGCCATAATGCTACTCCATAATTAATGTTAAATATCAATATATATGTATAACATATTGATATAGTTGATATATCAAGATGTTTTTTCCTGGATAAATTCACCGACTCGGACGATTGCCTGGCGACCTTCCGGCAACATGGGTGCAAACAGGTGCCAAACGTGAATCATATCGTCCCAGACTTCCAGGGTCACATCGACCCCCGCGGCTTTGGCTTTTGCCGCTACGCGGGTTGCGTCGTCATGAAGGGTTTCCAGTGCGCCCACCTGAATCAGCAGCGGCGGTAGACCTGAATAGTCGCCGTGTAATGGCGATGCCGTTGGCGCCCGATAATCACCGTCGGCCATGTAGAGCTTCGCCATGCCCATCAGTCCGCCCGGCTCCACCATGGGATCCAGATCGACTTTGGTTTTCATGGATTCGCCGGTGCCCTCCATATCAGTCCATGGGGAAATAGGTACGGCGGCGGCAGGCAGTGGGTCCCCTGAGGCCTTCAGATTCAATAATGTGGCCAGCGTCAGACCGCCACCGGCGGAATCACCTGAGATGGCGATTTTATTGGCCTTGACACCTTGCTTCAGTAACCAGCGATAGGCCCTGGTGGCATCTTCGACGGCGGCCGGATACGGGTGCTCTGGGGCAAGGCGATAATCCAGCGCCAGTACACGGCAATTGGCGGCACTGGACAGCGCCGCGGTCAAACCGCGGTGGGTGGCAATGGAGCCAATAACGTAACCGCCACCGTGTAGATAAAGCAGTACGCGATCGACATCGACCCCGGGGGCTGCCAACCACTCTGCAGGTATGCCGTCAACATCTACAGAGTCGATGCGGGTATCTGCTGGTGGCGTGGTAAAGTTTTTGGTGGCCAGCACGAAGTTATCGCGCATTTTGCCGACCTTGTTCTTCATTTTTTCGTAGTCAGAGGGGCCTGGATAATTTTTCCACAGCAGATCAATCAGTTTTTTGTTCTCGGGACTGGCCATAATCGCGTTCCTTTAATTTGTGTTTCGATGAGCTCGGCTTCGCGGAAGCAGCTGCAGGGTTAAGGAGTATTACTGCAGGGCTTTCCTCAGAAAAGCGCCAATTTGTTCCACGGCGTGTTGGCCTTCTTCGAGCATCGGCGCAAAGGCATGCCAGACATGAAACAGTTCCGGTTCGTCAACGAGTTCTACTGGTACGCCTGCGGCGCGGGCGCGGTTAGCCACGGTGATGGCGTCGTCATACAGGATCTCTCGGCCACCGACATGGATACACAGGGGTGGCAGGCCGTTCATATTGGCAAAAACCGGTGAAGCCAGTGGTGTTTGTGGATCAATACCGTTCAGGTAATGCGCACCTAGCGAGTAAAGGCCATCGGGTTTGACCATAGGGTCGGAGTCAGCCCGTGCTGCGACCGAACCGGCATTTCCGGTGAGGTCTGTCCAGGGTGATATCAACACGCCCGCCGCGGGGAGGGAGTCGCCCTGGTCACGCAGGTTGACCAGTGTTGCGAGGGTCAAACCACCACCGGCGGAGTCACCGGCGATGGCGATATTCTCTGGCTCATAGCCCTGTGCCAATAACCAGTGGTAAGCGGTGGTGGCGTCGTCAAGGGCTGCCGGAAAGGGATGCTCTGGAGCCAGACGGTAGTTGATGCCGAGCGTTTTGGCACCGGAATGTCGCGATATGTTCTGCATCAGATAGCGATGACTTTTGATGGAGCCGATCGCGTAGCCGCCGCCGTGCAAATAGAGCACAACCTTGTTGTCGCTGGCGCCTGGCGCGATAAGGAATTCTCCCGGCACACCATCTACGTCTATGGGTTGTAGCGTAACGTCTTCCGGAATCCTGAAGCGAGCGCCACCTTCGTCGAGGTTGGCGCGTTCCTGCTCAAGGGTCAGTGTGCCCAGCGTTGGTTGCCGGGCAAAAAGGCTTAACAATTTCTCGAGTTGTTGTTGTGACATATTTTTATGCTCCTTACTAGTGAATATCTGCTCTCGGAACCGGCACGCAGCCGATCCAGACGATCTACCTGAAGCTTGCCCATGATGTAGCTATAACCTGGCAGCAGGCGTTGCTATAAAATGGACATCCAATACTAGGATAGCCAATACTACCAGCAGCGATTGAAAATCCAGGCTACCTGGGCGTGTGTCTGAGTAGCCCCTAACAGGCGGGACAAGCCGGTCGGGGGGACGTTAAGATTGCCGATTATAGGCATAGCTGGTGCTGAATTTTAAGGAAAGTTGTTACCTTTTTATAATCTGTACGCGGTTTCAGGTAAAAATCGAGCGATTTTTTAGGCATGGCATGGCGTCGTTTGTCCTGTACGCCGGGTCGGCGGCCTTAACTTTAATTACCGTGCAGTAAAGGCTTTACGCAACACCGCAGCTGCTTCACGGAGGAATGCTTTGCCCTCGTCAAGGGCGCCAGCCATGGATATGAAGCCATGGATTTGCCTCTCGTAGCACACGTAGTCAACGGCAACGCCAGCCTCCCTGAGGCGGTCTGCATAGGCTTTGCCTTCGTCGCGGAGCGGGTCAAAACCAGCCGTCATCACATAGGCTGCTGGCAAGCCGGTTAAATCTGTGGCCAACAGCGGCGAGGCCTGTGGATCATCCCAGTGGGCGGCTTTGGTCAGATAATGGTTAAAGAACCAGTTCATCGCCTTGCCGGTGAGAAAGTAACCTTCATTGAAATCTGTGTAGGACTGGGTGGTCGCTCCCATGCGAGTGGCGGGATAAATTAATAGCTGCAGTGCGATGTCCGGGCCACCCCAGGCCTTGGCCATTTGCGCCACAACAGCGGCTAAATTACCCCCGGCGCTATCACCAGCAAGGGCTATTCTGCTGGCATCACCACCGATACTGGCGGCGTTGCTCGCGGCCCATTGGAGCACCGCATAGCAATCGTTTGGCGCTGCCGGGAAGGGGTGTTCTGGCGCCAGCCGATAGTCAGGAACCACGACAATGCAGTTCGCTTCGTTAGCGTAGAAGCAGGTTTCGCCGGTGTGGGTTTCAGGGCTTCCGATAACCCAGCCACCACCGTGGTAGTAGATCAAAATGGGCAGAGCATTCGAGGTAGCACTGGCCGGTGTGATAATCCTGGTGCGAATCGGTCCATTGGGCCCGGCAATTTTTACCTCTTCGATGCTTCTAACCTCTGGCTGCGGCAGGCCGAGCAGCGCGGTGGTAGCGGCAAATACTTCGCGACCTTCTTGCGGTGTACCTTCACCGAGGCCGGGAGCGCCGCTTTGTTCTGCTTTTTTCAGAATTTCTGCTGCTTGCGGGTCAAGGGCCATGCTTCCTCCGGTTTTTTCTCAGTTAGCTGTTTTTGTAGTGTTGTCGATTTGTAGTAGTGTCGATTTGTAGTACTGTGGATTTATAGTACTGCGAATTTATAGCGCTGTGAACTTAAGCTACGCGCAGTGAACGTGTGAGGTAACGAGTTCATGATGTTGCAAGTGATAGTGTTGCGAGTAATAGTGTTGCAAGTGACCTTGCCGCAAATGATAGCGTTGCCACCTAATTCTCCGGGGTAAGGCCCCCTGACCAGTGCTTTGCCTTTGTCGACATCGAGGATCTCGAGGCCCAGCGAGGCACCGAAAGATGACTGGTTGCAGGGTTTAGAGCGAAACGAGATGATACATTCCATAAAAGTCTGGTCTGTCGTGGGGCCGTTCGGTCAGTCATGTTATGGCCTGGTCATTGACAGGTTGTCCTGTTATTCATGCCGGTATAAAGCGCCAGCCGTCATTTGAGGCGCGGTGGCAGATGGTACAGTAAACGACGCTGTTTAACCGTTTGGGTATGTCGGTGGCGGCTGGCCGCAGACCCGTTATGATGGGTGTCTGGTCGGTGGCTATCAATGCATGACGCAGCACTGCGGTGCTGACGGTGCTAAAAAATTCGAGTCAGCCTTTATGGGTTGAGTGAAGTAAGCTCAGTCTGACTCATGCCAAGTGGTGTATCGGCCGCCACCATTAGTGATCATCTTTTTTAGTTAATCAGGAGGTGTAAATTGGGCGTATCAAAGACTGGGCTACCCACGCCTGAACAAGCGTTACCGGGGCGTCGTGAAACGATGCGCGTTCCCGATGCGCATTTTGTCAACGGCAATCCTTTGTGTGGGCCTTTCCCCGATCACCTGGAACAGGCCGTTTTTGCTATGGGTTGTTTCTGGGGTGTGGAGCGACTGTTCTGGAAACAGACCGGTGTGTACACAACTGCCGCAGGGTACGCTGGTGGCGTTACCCCGAACCCCTCCTACGAGGAAGTCTGTAGCGGTATGACCGGGCATACAGAAGTGGTTTTGGTGGTCTATGATCCCGAGGTAATTAGCTATGCAGACCTGCTCAGGCTGTTCTGGGAGTCTCACGACCCCACCCAGGGTATGCGCCAGGGCATGGATATCGGTACCCAATATCGCTCGGCTATTTATTGTTATGGTGAGGACCAGCTCAGGCAGGCCCTCGAAACCAGGAAAAATTATCAGGCGGCCCTGAAGGCGCAAAACTACCCAGATGTTAGTACCGAGATTTGTGAAGCGCCGCCGTTTTACTATGCAGAACACTACCATCAACAGTACCTGGCCAAAGTACCCGATGGCTATTGCTCTTTGCGTGGCACGGGCGTCAGCTGCGTCTAGGTGATTTCCGCTGGCGGTGCGCGGTGAGGTGTTCGGCACGCAAATGAAGGCCGATCAGGAACTCAGCTTGCCGCCCG
>JBFJZC010000092.1:0-9714 GCA_041622295.1 Porticoccaceae bacterium | reverse complement strand
CTCGGCATGATCGCCGTCACCCTGGCCTATGTGGTTTGGGCAATCGCAATTCTCTGGGGGATTTGACTGAATGGCTAACATTCGAACCATTTCGTTTGATGGTGTTATCGTCGGTGGTGGTGGCGCTGGTATGCGAGCGGCCCTGCAGCTTTCCCAGTCTGGTTACAAGACAGCTGTTATTTCCAAAGTTTTTCCTACACGCTCTCATACTGTGTCTGCTCAGGGTGGCATCACTTGCGCGATTGCTAGCGATGACCCCAGCGATCAGTGGCAGTGGCATATGTACGATACGGTCAAGGGTTCTGATTACATCGGTGACCAGGATGCCATTGAGTATATGTGTTCGGTCGGTCCCGCAGCGGTCTATGAACTGGAACACATGGGTTTGCCGTTTTCGAGGACAAAGGAAGGGCGGATTTATCAAAGGCCGTTCGGTGGCCAGTCAAAAGATTTTGGCAATGGTGGGCAGGCAGCACGAACCTGTGCGGCGGCTGATCGCACTGGCCATGCTTTATTGCACACCCTTTATCAGGGTAATTTAAAAAATAAAACGGTTTTTCTCAATGAGTGGTTTGCGGTTGACCTCGTTAAGAATCAGGACGGCGCTGTAGTTGGCGTAATTGCCATCGATATCGAAACTGGCGAGACCGTTTACGTTAAGTCCAAAGCAACGGTACTGGCTACCGGCGGTGCAGGACGAATATATGCGTCGACGACGAACGCGCATATCAATACCGGCGATGGTGTGGGTATGGCATTGCGAGCCGGCTTTCCTGTGCAGGATATTGAGATGTGGCAATTCCACCCCACCGGTATTTATGGCGCAGGCGTCCTGGTTACAGAAGGGTGTCGGGGCGAGGGTGGCTATTTAATCAACAAGGACGGTGAGCGGTTTATGGAGCGTTATGCGCCCAACGCCAAGGATCTGGCCGGACGTGACGTGGTTGCGCGGTCGATGGTCCTGGAGATTCTGGAGGGTCGTGGTTGCGGGCCGTTGGGTGACCATGTACTGCTCAAGCTTGATCATCTCGGTGAAGAAGTGCTGCACAGTCGGCTGCCGGGGATTTGTGAGCTGGCGCAAACCTTTGCCCACACTGATCCGGTTAAGGAGCCTGTCCCCGTCGTGCCAACCTGTCATTATATGATGGGAGGAATACCCACCAATGTGCATGGGCAGGCGTTAACGCAGGGCGCCGATGGGCTCGATCGCATCGTCGATGGTTTTTTTGCCTGTGGTGAAGTGGCTTGTGTATCGGTACACGGTTCAAACCGGCTCGGGGGTAACTCCTTGCTCGATCTCGTGGTCTTCGGACGTTCTTCAGGTCTCTTTATCGAGCAAGCTTTGCGGGCAGGTATTGAATTGCGTGATGCGTCTGATACGGATATTGATGCTGCGATGGCGCGTCTTAATAAAGTCAACAGCAGTAAGAGTGATGACTCAGTTGCTGATCTACGCAATGAGTTGCAAACCATTATGCAAAATCATTTTGGCGTATTCCGGCGCGGTGATTTTATGCAGGAGGGCGTCAAAAAACTCGCGGAATTGCGCCAGCGTGTCGAATGTGTAGGGCTGGTCGATAACAGCCAGACGTTTAATACCTCGCGCATCGAAGCCCTTGAACTGCAGAATTTGTTTGAAGTGGCCGAGGCCACCGCGATTGCGGCGGAAGAGCGTAAGGAAAGTCGTGGCGCCCACGCGCGTGAAGATTATACTGAGCGTGATGATGATAACTGGCTGTGCCATTCGCTCTATTTCCCCGGTGACAAAGCCGTTAAGAAACGTGCTGTCAATTTCGCGCCGGTCACCCGTGAAGCTTTTGCACCGAAGGCTCGAACCTACTAAGGTCGCTTTTTAATAGCGTTCAAGCTTAATTATGATTACGTCCTGGCCCCCAGGGGATTTTAAATAATGCTTCAAGTCAGTATTTATCGCTACAACCCGGAAAAAGATTCTGTGCCTTTTATGCAGGACTTTGAACTTGATACTGGTGGCAAGGATCTGATGGTTCTCGATGTCCTTGAGCTGCTGAAAGCTCAGGATACCAGCCTGGTCTTCCGACGCTCCTGCCGCGAAGGGGTGTGTGGCTCCGACGGCATTAATATGAACGGCAAAAACGGTCTGGCCTGCGTCACACCCCTGTCCGAATGCGTCAAAAAGAACACGTTGGTGCTGCGGCCTTTACCGGGGTTGCCAGTGATCCGGGATCTGGTTATCGATATGAGCCAGTTTTATACGCAATACGAAAAAATTCAGCCTTACCTGTTAAACGATAGTCCGCCGCCCGCTATTGAAAGACTGCAAACGATTGAAGACAGAGAGAAGCTAGATGGGCTGTATGAGTGTATTCTCTGTGCCTGTTGTTCTACTAGTTGTCCTTCATTTTGGTGGAATCCGGATAAATTTATCGGACCGGCTGGGTTATTGCAGGCCTACCGTTTTCTCGCCGACAGTCGTGATACCGCGACTGAAGAACGTCTGTCAAAACTGGATGATCCGTTTAGCGTGTTCCGTTGCCACGGTATCCAGAACTGCGTGGCCGTGTGCCCAAAGAGTTTGAATCCTACCCGGGCAATCGGCCATATCCGTCATATGTTATTAAGTAGCGGCACCTGATAGACGTGGTATCTGGTCATTGCTCGACTTAAACCAATATGGGTTGAACGAATACAGGCTTGTTGGCAAATACCGGAGTTAAAGTGATGCACGAAAGTATCATGCAGGAATTTCTCCGCTCATCCTACCTATCCGGCGGTAATGCGGCCTACGTTGAAGGTTTGTACGAGACCTATCTCCACGACCCCAATGGCGTGCCAGAAGAATGGCGTGGTTTTTTTGACGCCCTGCCGCGAACCAATGGTCACGCCGGGCCAGATTCCTCGCATGACACCATCCAGGCGCACTTTGAATTACTTGGCAGGAAGCGGGCACGTCCCTTGCCAGCCCCGGGATCCGGGGGCATTAATGTTGAGCATGAGCGCAAGCAGGTCAAGGTGCTGCAGCTTATCGGATCCTACAGAGAGCGGGGGCATCAAAAGGCAAAACTTGATCCGCTCGGGCTGATGGAGCGGATGGATGTGCCAGATCTGAAACTACTTTTTCACGGTCTGACTGAGGCTGACGTCGATACCACGTTCCAGACTGGGCCGCTCTACATTGGCAGAGACGAAGCCACGCTTCGGGATATCGTTGATACGCTAGAAGCGACGTATTGCGGACAAATCGGGCCGGAATTTATGCATATCACGGCGCTGGAAGAAAAGCAGTGGTTGCAGCAGCGTTTTGAGAGTTTCCGTTCCCGGGCCAGCTATGGCAACGAAGCCCGGATCGGGGTGCTGGAAAGACTTACTGCGGCGGAGGGGCTTGAGCGCCATCTGGATGCGAAATTTCCTGGTACAAAACGCTTTGGCCTTGAAGGTGCAGAGAGCTTTATTCCCATGCTGGATGGGCTTATTCAGCGCGCAGGCGAATACGGCGCACGGGAAATCGTCATAGGCATGGCGCATCGCGGCAGACTTAATGTGCTGGTTAACATATTTGGCAAAAGCCCGATGGAATTGTTTGACGAATTCGAGGGCAAAAAGCTGCTGAACTCCTCGGGTGATGTTAAATATCATCAGGGTTTTTCGTCCAATGTGATGACCCCGGGTGGCGAAGTCCATATCGCGCTGAACTTTAACCCGTCTCATCTGGAAATCGTCGGGCCGGTAGTAGAAGGTTCGACCCGTGCACGTCAGGATCGGCGTGGCGATGATCAGGGCAATGAAGTGGTGCCTATCATTGTGCATGGTGATGCGGCGTTTGCCGGTCAGGGCGTCGTGATGGAGACACTGCAAATGTCTCAGACCCGGGCTTATAAAACGGGCGGCACCATCCATGTAGTGATCAATAACCAGGTGGGCTTTACCACCAGTCGGCGTGAGGATGCGCGTTCCACCGAGTACTGCACCGATGTTGCTAAAATGGTGCAGGCGCCTATTTTTCACGTTAACGGCGACGATCCGGATGCCGTTATGTTCGCCACCCTGGTGGCTATGGATTACCGATATCAATTTCACAAGGACGTGGTTATTGATCTGGTTTGTTATCGCCGTAGCGGCCACAACGAAACCGACGAACCATCAGGCACACAGCCACTGATGTATAAAAAAATCCGTAGTCATCAAACCACGCGGACGCTGTATGCAAAAACCCTGGTGGCTGACAAGGTGCTTAGCGAGGCAGCCGCGCAGGCAATGCTTGATGGATACAGGGACGCGCTGGATAAAGGCCTCTATGTTGTCAACAACCTGGTGTCGGAGCCAGACAAGGCCCTGTTTGTAGATTGGCAGCCGTATCTTGGTCACGACTGGGATGCGCCAGCCGATACCAGAATCAAGCTGCAGCGGCTGAAAGAGATAGCGCAAAAGGTTAACCACGTCCCAGACGGCGTAGTCGTGCAACGGCAGGTTGAGAAAATTTACGATGATCGTCGCAAAATGGCGGGCGGTGCTTTGCCGCTGAACTGGGGGATGGCCGAATTATTGGCCTATGCCACACTTCTTGAGGACGGCTACGCTATTCGGTTAGCGGGCCAGGACTCGGGGCGCGGCACCTTCTCACATCGTCACGCGGTGTTGTACAACCAGAAGAATGGTGAAGCTTATGTGCCGCTGTATCATCTTCGGGAGGATCAACCTCGATGTGATATTTACGATTCTTATTTGTCTGAAGAGGCGGTATTGGCATTTGAATATGGTTATGCTTCGGCGACACCCCATGCTCTGGTTGTCTGGGAAGCACAGTTCGGTGACTTTGCCAACGGCGCTCAGGTAGTGATTGATCAGTTTATTACCAGCGGCGAGCAAAAATGGGGTCGTCTGTGCGGCTTGACCATGCTCTTGCCTCACGGTTATGAGGGGCAGGGTCCGGAGCATTCATCCGCTCGCCTCGAGCGTTTTTTACAGTTGTGCGCGGAGCACAATATACAGGTCTGTAATCCAACAACCCCCGCCCAGTTATTTCATATGTTGCGACGGCAGGCCATTCGTCTTACGCGCAAGCCACTGATCGTAATGAGTCCGAAGTGGATATTGCGTCATAAACTGGCGACTTCCTCTTTGGAAGAGTTAGCGGACGGAAGTTTTCAAACGGTGCTAGAGGATGACAGCGTGGCCCCGGAGAATGTTAAGCGCGTGGTGCTCTGTTCCGGTAAGGTGTACTACCACTTGCTTGAAGAGCGCGAAGCCCGGCAGATAGACGATGTCGCACTAATCCGGCTGGAGCAGTTATACCCCTTTGATAGCAGCCGCCTGAAGGATGTGTTGGCACCCTATAAGCACCTTCGCGATGCGGTCTGGTGCCAGGAAGAGCCTATGAATCAGGGGCTATGGTATAGCGGCCAACACCATATTCGCAACGTGCTGTACGAGCATGATGAGGCCTTGTACCTGAAGTACGCTGGACGCTGGGCGATGGCGGCCCCAGCCTCTGGGCACATGTCGTCTCATCTTGAGGAGCAGAGCCGGTTTGTAAACCAGGCGCTAGATTTAGATGCTTAATCGATCCTTATTCAGCAAGGAATGAGTTCAATGGTAATTGACATTAAGGTACCCACATTTCCCGAGTCAGTGCAGGAAGGCACCGTTGCTACCTGGCACAAACAGCCTGGAGAAGCCGTCGAGCGTGATGAATTGTTGGTTGATATTGAAACCGACAAGGTGGTGCTTGAAGTGGTGGCGCCCCAAAGTGGCACGCTGATCGAGATTTTTAAGCCCGAAGGCGCGCTGCTAGTCAGTGGAGAGCTGATGGCTCGCTACGATACCGGGGCGCAAGGTGTTGCAGCCGTTCAAGCTAGTCCCGCAAGTGCGGCTGCAGTGGTGACAACTGGCAGCGGTGATGCTGAAGAGGGCAGCGAAGTGATTGCCAGTCCGGCGGCTAAAAAATGGGCGGCCGAAAAAGGTATAGATTTATCACGGGTAAAGGGCACGGGCCGAGATGGTCGCATCACCAAAGAAGATGTTGTTCAGTTTATTCCTGCTACCGCAGAGGTACGCGAGCCACCAGAGGCGCCGGTGTCCGCAAGCGTCGGAACAGTTACTTCGCCAGGGATGCCGCCCCTGAGTGGTGAGCGTATCGAAAAACGTGTGCCGATGACGCGGATGCGAGCGCGGATTGCCGAACGCTTGCTGCAGGTGACCCAGGCTACGGCGATGCTGACCACGTTCAATGAAGTGGATATGAGTAGCATTATGGGCTTGCGTAGCCAGTTCAAGGATCAGTTTAGCGAGGTGCATAACGGTACGCGTCTGGGCTTCATGGGTTTCTTTGTACGCTCTGCAGTGGAGGCGCTCAAGCGTTTCCCCCTGGTGAACGCTTCTATTGACGATACGGACGTGGTTTATCACGGCTATCAGGACATTGGCGTTGCCGTGTCCACCGATCGGGGGCTGGTCGTACCGGTTTTACGTAATGCGGATAACATGAGCATTGCGGAAATAGAAAGTACCATTGCGGATTACGGCGGCAAGGCGCGTAGCGGGAAGTTGACCATAGAGGAAATGACCGGCGGCACGTTTACCATTACCAATGGCGGCGTGTACGGGTCGTTACTGTCAACGCCCATTTTGAACCCACCGCAAACAGCGATACTGGGTATGCACGCGATCAAACAGCGCCCGGTGGCGGTGGATGGCGAGGTGGTGATTCGGCCTATGATGAATTTGGCGCTGTCCTATGATCATCGGTTGATCGATGGGCGAGAGGCGGTGCTGTTTTTGGTGGCCATCAAAGATATGATAGAGAATCCTGCTAAGATTTTACTAGAGATATAAACAATAACATATTGATTATTAACGGTTATTAAAATGTCTGATAAATACGATGTGGTGGTGATTGGTTCCGGTCCAGCCGGTTACGTGTGTGCGATCAGGGCTGCTCAGCTGGGACTGAAAACCGCTTGTATAGAAAAGTATCAGAATGCTGCGGGCAAGGGTGTTAACGGTGGTACATGCTTGAATGAAGGGTGTATCCCGTCCAAGGCATTGCTGGATAGCTCCATGAAGTTTCACGAGACTAAAACCGGTCTGGAGAAGCACGGCATAAGCGCTCGCAATGTAACTGTCGATGTTGAACAAATGATCGGTCGCAAAAACGACATTGTTAAGCAATTGACAGGCGGAATCGCCGCTTTATTTAAATCCAACGGCGTCACGGCTCTGTATGGAACCGGTAAAGTGTTGGCCGGTAAAAAGGTAGAGTACCGCGACGACAAAGGTAAAACTCAGGTCATCGACGCAACAAACATTGTGCTGGCGACAGGCTCCGAGGCGATCGATATACCGGTGGCGTCTGTCGATGGCGAGGTGATCATCGATTCCAAGGCAGCCCTGGAGATTACCAGGGTGCCAAAGCGTTTGGGTATTATTGGTGCTGGGGTTATAGGGCTTGAGCTGGGTAGCGTCTGGAATCGTCTCGGGTCGGAAGTGGTGTTGCTGGAAGCCCTGGACACATTTTTGGCCATTATGGATCAACAGATTGCCAAGGAAGCTAATAAAATTTTTACTCGCCAGGGGCTGGACATCAGGATGGGTTGTCGCGTCGTTGGTAGTGAGGTGAAACGGGGCAAAGTTACCGTTACCTACCAGACTTCCGAAGGTAAGGAGCAACAGGAAGTTTTCGATAAGTTGATTGTTTGTGTCGGACGCCGCCCCTATACCGAAAACCTGCTTGCTGAAGACAGTGGCGTCAATCTGGATGAAAGAGGTTCTATTTTTGTCGATGACTACTGTGCGACCAACGCGCCGGGCGTGTGGGCCGTCGGTGATCTGGTGCGCGGGCCGATGCTGGCTCACAAAGGCTCTGAAGAGGGTGTCATGGTGGCTGAGCGCATAGCCGGGCAACTTACCGAAATGAACTATGAGATTATCCCTAATGTTATTTACACACATCCGGAGATAGCCTCAGTGGGTCAAACTGAAGAACAACTGAAGCAATCCGGCGAACCTTACAATGTTGGTATGTTTCCCTTTGCCGCCAGCGGTCGAGCTCTGGCAGCAGACGAAACCGATGGTTTGGTAAAAATTCTTGCCCACGCTGAAACTGACAGGGTTCTTGGTGCCCATATTATCGGGCCATCCGCAGCTGATCTGGTTCAGCAGGTTGCCATCGCTATGGAATTTGGCTCCAGTGCTGAAGATCTAGGCATGATGGTGTTTGCTCATCCGACCATGTCTGAAGCTGTGCATGAAGCCGCGTTGGCGGTTAATGGGCATGCTATTCATGTGGCAAATCGTCGCAAACGTAAGCAAAAGTAGCGGGCGAGCGAACGTTGCAGATGGCCTGTGGATACGAGCTGAAGCTACACAGCGCTCATTGGAACAGCTTAATTAATACAGTTTAATCGGTGCCACTTAAATCAATACAATCTGGATTTACACGCTTTAAATTAAACGACTTGGGAAATACGCATGAATTTACATGAATACCAGGGCAAGCAGTTGTTCGCCCAATACGGACTGCCGGTATCGACCGGTGTTGCTGCGGCAACGGTCGAAGAAGCTGTCGCGGCCGCTGATAAAATTGGCGGGCAACGCTGGGTTGTAAAAGCTCAGGTCCACGCCGGCGGCCGTGGTAAGGCCGGCGGTGTTCAACTGGTTGACTCCAAGGAGGCGATTCGAGCGTTTGCCGAGAAATGGTTAGGTAAACGCCTGGTCACTTACCAGACCGACGCGAGTGGCCAACCGGTTAGTCGAGTTCTGGTGGAAGCCTGTACTGATATCGCGCAGGAACTTTATCTGGGCGCGGTGGTTGACAGGGCAACGCGGCGTGTTGTGTTTATGGCGTCTACCGAAGGCGGGGTAGAAATCGAGAAAGTGGCGGAAAAAACGCCGGAAAAAATTCTCAAGGCAGTTATTGACCCGCTCACTGGCGCGCAGAGCTATCAAGCTCGGGAGCTGGCTTTCAAGTTGGGTTTATCAGGTAACCAGATTGGTCAATTTACTCGTATCTTTCTTGGTCTGGCTCGTCTCTTTCAGGAAAAAGATCTGGCATTGTTGGAAATTAACCCGCTGGTTATTACTGCGGCAGGGGATCTGCACTGCCTCGACGCCAAAATCAATATAGACGGCAATGCGATATTCCGACAGCCTGAACTAAACGACATGCACGATGCCAGCCAGGATGATCCTCGGGAGGCGCATGCCGCAGAGTGGGACCTCAATTATGTGGCACTTGATGGCAGTATCGGTTGCATGGTCAATGGCGCGGGTCTGGCTATGGGGACCATGGATATCATTAAAATCCACGGCGGTTTTCCCGCTAATTTCCTTGATGTAGGTGGCGGTGCGACCAAAGAGCGGGTCACCGAGGCATTCAAGATCATTCTCTCAGATGCCAATGTGAAGTCGGTGCTGGTGAATATTTTTGGCGGTATCGTGCGCTGTGATCTTATTGCCGAAGGTATTATCGGTGCTGTTGAAGAAGTGGGCGTGACCGTTCCCGTCGTCGTGCGTCTGGAAGGCAATAATGCTGATGTCGGTTCCAGGCTGCTTGCTGAAAGTGGCTTGAATATCATTGCTGCCAGTAGCTTGAGTGATGCAGCGGAACAGGTAGTAAAAGCGGCGGAGGCAAATTCATGAGCATTTTGATTGACAAAAACACCAAAGTTATTTGCCAGGGTTTTACCGGCTCGCAAGGCACGATGCACTCCGAGCAGGCGCTTGCTTATGGAACAAAAT
>JBFJZC010000091.1:0-9786 GCA_041622295.1 Porticoccaceae bacterium | reverse complement strand
GGCAAGGTTTCGGTTAGCAGTAAGAGCGGTAATGGCAGCGTGTTTGAGCTGACATTACCGGTTTATCAGCAAGGCGGAGGTGATACCGAAGAAACTCGATATCCGTCTCGCCATGACGTTGACGCCCTGTCGCCCGCTGGGGCCCTTGCCTGACGGCGGTGGATTCATGAGTAACGAGCCTGGCAAGAAAGAGGTAGCTTGATGAGTGGTGCAAAAATTCTGGTAGTGGAAGACGACGACCTGTTGCGTGAAGCATTGAGCGACACCCTGCAGCTGGCGGGTTATCAGGTGGTAAGCGCTGAGGACGGTAGCCGGGCTTTACGATTGCTCAACGCCGAACTGGTTGATCTGGTGGTCAGCGACGTGCAGATGGCGGCGATGGATGGTCACGCCCTGTTGCGGAATATCAAGAAGCAGTGGCCGAGATTGCCGGTGGTTTTGATGACCGCCTATGGCAGCATTGAAAAAGCCGTAAAAGCCATGCGCGATGGCGCAGCCGATTATCTGGTGAAGCCCTTTGAAGCGGAAGTGCTCATCGAAATGGTGACCAGATTGGCCGGCGATGATCCGGTCGAAGCCGGTTTTCTGGTGGCTGAGGACAGGCAATCAAAAGAGATCGTTGAGCTGGCGACACGGGTTGCTGATTCTGATGCAACGGTCATGCTCAGTGGCGAGTCGGGTACCGGTAAAGAAGTTATTGCACGCCTGATTCATGAACAATCGGCCCGTAAGAGTGGGCCGTTTGTGGCGATCAACTGTGCGGCTTTGCCGGAAACCATGCTGGAATCAATTTTGTTTGGATACGAAAAGGGCGCGTTTACTGGTGCCTATCAGGCGCGTGCCGGAAAATTTGAACAGGCGCAGGGCGGAACGCTCTTGCTCGACGAAATTTCCGAGATGGATGTTGGCCTGCAGGCTAAGTTATTACGGGTATTGCAGGAGAAGGAAGTGGAGCGTTTGGGTGGTAAAACCGCTGTCGCGCTGGACGTCAGAATACTGGCTACTACCAACCGCAATCTCCCTGAGGAGGTCAAAGCAGGCCATTTCCGCGAAGATCTGTTTTACCGGCTCAACGTGTTTCCGATTCGGGTATTACCGCTGCGCGAGCGCTGCGGGGATATTCTGCCTTTGGCGCGCCGTTTCGTGCAGGAGCAAAGCCCGCCCGGTAAACAGCTTAAGCTGTCCAGCGC
Source organism: Porticoccaceae bacterium (assembly GCA_041622295.1). Lineage (GTDB taxonomy): Bacteria > Pseudomonadota > Gammaproteobacteria > Pseudomonadales > Porticoccaceae > HB2-32-21. The sequence continues at coordinate 8,596 of JBFJZC010000091.1, read as the reverse complement.
CGCCGAACAGGCATTACTGGAGCATGCGTGGCCGGGTAATATCCGCGAACTACAAAACGTTATTCAACGGGCAGTGATTCTTTGCAATGGCAGTGTGATTGATGATGGGGATATTCGTTTCGAGGAAGGTATGGCGGGTGGTATGCAGGATGTCAGTTTAACTGCGCAGTCTGGCCACAGCAGCGAATCGCCTCTGGAGAACGGTATGCGCGACCGCGAACAGCAACTCATTTTACAGGCCTTGCAGGCGGAAAATGGGCGCCGCAAGGAGACTGCAGAGCGACTCGGTATCAGCGCGAGAACACTGCGTTATAAGTTGGCTAAATTACGCGAAGATGGCATAGCACTGCCGGGTATGCTTGGCGCGTAGCTTCGCTGTTAGGCTTGCCAGGCCCGCGTAAAAAGGCAAAAGGCAAACGGTTCAATTGTCGTAGGGAGTTCGAGAGATGAGTCAGATAGATATCAACCAGGTCCTTTCGCAAATGCGCGGGATGGCGGCGGCGGCGAAGGTTGGCACGGGTGCCGAGGGCGTCACCGCGACCGACGGCGGCGGTCAATTTGGCCGCCTGCTTGCTGAATCCATTGACAAGGTCAACGAGGCCCAGCAGCAGGCCAAAACGATGCAGGAATCATTTGTGCGCGGCGAGTCCAATGTCGACCTGCCCTCGGTGATGGTGGCCATGCAGGAGGCAAATATTTCCTTCCAGGCGATGACACAGGTGCGCAATCGTCTGTTATCGGCCTATCAGGAAATCATGAATATGCCGGTGTAACAAATTTCCGTAGCAGCTTGCTCGGGCGCTAGCATTCGCTCTCGAAAAAGCTGTCCCAGGAGCCAGGTAAGTGAAGGCAAGAGCCAGGTAAGTAAATGAAAGTAACGATGAATAACAGGGGCCACGGCGGTGGCTGAGCAGAACACCCTGATCAAACCGTTTACGGGTCTCAGCCAGTTACCGGCGGTCCGTCAGATTGGTTTGTTGATTGGCCTGGCGTTAAGCATTGCGCTCGGTATTGGGGTTGTTTCCTGGTCCAATGAGCCAAACTACGTGCCGATTTTCGCGGATTTGGCGGAGCGTGATATGGCACCGGTGGTTGCCGTGCTGGAGCAGGAAAACGTCAAATACCGATTGCAGGGGAGTACTATCGCCGTGCCAGCCGAACACGTCCCCAATCTGCGCATCAGACTGGCCAGTCAGGGCCTGCCCAAGGGTGGCACACGTGGCTTTGAGTTGCTTGATGAAGAGCAGAAATTTGGTACCAGCAGCTTTCTGGAGACAGCGCGTTACCATCAGGCTTTGGAAGGAGAATTATCCAAATCGATAGCCACACTTGATGGCGTTAAAAACGCCCGCGTGCATCTGGCGATTCCAAAGCGCTCGGCTTTTTTACGCAATCAGTCGGAGGCCAGCGCCTCAGTGCTGATAAGCCTGTACCCGGGCAGTAAATTGAACGATGCGCAGCTCGCCGGCGTCGTGCACCTGGTTTCATCAAGTGTGCCGGGCATGACCTCTGATACGGTGGCGGTAGTCGATCAGCAGGGCACCTTGCTAACTGCCGGGGGCGGAGGATCTTCGGGCCTGGCCATGAGTGCTGAGCAGCTGGGCTTTGTACGCAATATCGAACGAGACTATTCGCAGCGCATCGTGGCGCTGTTAGCGCCGATTATTGGCGCTGAAAAAGTTCGTGCCCAGGTGACGGCGGACATCGATTTCACCACGATTGAAAAAACCAGTGAAGTTTACAACCCTGAGAGTACCTCCGTACGCAGTGAGCAAACGTCCGAAGAGCAAAGCACTTCTGGTGGCGTGGGGGGGGTGCCTGGCGCGTTGACCAATCAGCCGCCACCTGCGGGCGTGGTTGCACCGGGCCTGGAGGGTGCTGAAAATCCGAGTGGGCCTGTGCGCAGCAGTAAACAGGCGACGAAAAACTATGAACTGGATCGAACGATCAGTCATATCAACGAGGCGCCGGGATCAATCAAGCGCCTGTCAGTGGCGGTAGTTCTGGATTACCTGGAGCAGACCGATGACGCGGGTAAAGTCGAACGAGCGCCGTTGCCCGATGAGGAAATCCAGCGGTATACCCAACTGGTGCAGGAGGCTGTAGGTTTTGATGCTGAACGGGGTGACCGGATAAACGTTGTGAATGCATCGTTTTTAACGCAGCCTGTACCTGAAGCTCTTCCCGAGACGCCGATGTGGAAGCAAGCCTGGCTGCTGACCCTCGGCAAACAGCTGCTGGCGATAGTGGGAGTGGCGTTGCTGATCTTTGGGGTGTTGCGGCCGGTGATGGCCAGCCTTGCGACTTATAGTGGTACAGCAAGAGCTGCCGGTGGTCGACAGCCGGCTGGGCTGGATGGCCCCCTGATGGCTGGGGAGTTGCAGCTGGGTCAGGATCAGGTGAGCCTGAGCAGTGCCGGCGTGCCGCAGCTGCCGGGAACGAACGTTGGCTATGAGCGCCAGATTGCCATGGCCCAGTCGGTTGCCAAGGATGACCCCAAACGCGCCGCGCAGGTGATGAAAAGCTGGGTCGCGGAAGATGAGTGACAAACCGCTGACCATGAAAGGACCTGAGCGCGCTGCGGTTTTTTTGCTGGGCATTGGCGAGCAATCGGCCGCGCAGGTACTGAAACACCTCGGCCCCAAGGAGGTGCACAAGGTGGGTGAGGCCATGGCCAATCTGAAGAATGTCAGCCGCCAGCAGGCCGAAGAAGTCATCAGTATGTTCTCCCAGGCCATCGGTGACGTGACGTCATTGAGCGGTGGCACGGAAGATTATGTGCGCAAGGTGCTCGTCCAGGCGCTCGGTGCAGAAAAGGCGCAGGGGGTGATTAATCGCGTTTTGCTCGGTAAGGATTCCAAAGGCGTCGACTCTTTACGCTGGATGGATGCGCGGTCGGTGGCGAATGTGATCAAGAACGAACATGCGCAGATCGTTGCCATTGTATTGTCCTATCTCGACAGCGATCACGCGGCGGAAGTATTCAAATTTTTGCCCGAGCCTGTGCGCAAGGAGGCGGTGGTGCGCATCGCCCGGTTGGACACTATCCATCCCTCGGCCCTTCAGGAGCTTGATCACATCCTCGAAAAACAGTTCGCCGAGGGCAACGCTACCCAACCCTCGGCGGTCGGGGGGCTCAAGGCCACGGCCGATATTCTTAATCACCTCGGTGGTGATCTGGAAACAGAGCTGGTCGATGCAATTGTTGCGGTCGATGCTGATATGGGAGATAAAATCAAGGATCTGATGTTTGTCTTTGATAACCTGCTGGATGTTGACGACAGAGGTGTACAGCGTTTGTTACGTGAGGTGTCTTCTGAAATTCTCATCATCGCGCTGAAAGGCGCCGATGAGCGTGTGCGCAATAAAATACTCAAAAATATGTCGAAACGGGCGGGAGAGATGCTTGAGGAGGATCTCGAAACGCGCGGCCCAGTGCGGTTGAGTGAGGTTGAGCAGGCGCAGCGAGAGATACTCGTCGTGGCCAGTCGCCTGGCCGATGAAGGGGAAATTATGCTCGGTTCCAGAGGTGGGGAGCAGTTTGTCTAGGGTGTTTAGCGGTGGTGAGCGTCCCGAGCTGACACTGTGGGAGGCGCCGGTTGTTTACGATGACACGCGCAACGAAAACCCGCGTCTCACGCCGGAAGATGTCGCCAATATTGAAAAGCAGGCCCACAGCAAGGGTTTTGAAGTGGGTCGCTGGGAGGGCTTTCAGGCCGCCCATAAAACCATAGAGGAACAGGTTGCCAGACTTAATCAGGTACTGGCGGCGCTGAGCAAACCCTTCGAGCAGATAAACAGCAACGTCGAAGATGAATTGATATTGCTTGCCGCTGCGATTGCCGAACAGGTTATCAAGCGGGAGGTGAGCGTCGACCCGGGCCTGATCAGGGTGGCGGTTCAGGAGGCGACCGCAGCGTTGTCTACGTCGGCGCGACACATCAATCTGCATCTGCATCCCGAAGATGCTGCGGTGTTGCGTTCGGGACAGGGTCAGAAACCGGTTCCACAGCAATGGCGTATTGTCGAAGATCCCGGCCTGGAGCGCGGTGATTGCGAGATTGACTGTGAGGATGAGCTGGTTGATGCCACCGTTCGGGGTCGTATCCGAGCCATTGTGTCGCAGTCTTTTGGTATTGAGACCGATGACTGATTGCGAGGTACCGACATGACTTCGGATACTCGGCGTGAAGATCCGGGCAGTCAGCAACATCTTGCCCTTGATGTGCGTCTGGCGGGACGCCGCAGGCAGCTCTCAGTCGCTGCCGGAGAGGTATCCCTGGTTAAGGGTAAACTGGTACGGATGGTTGGCCTGACGCTGGAGGCGACCGGCTGTCAGGCTGCCGTGGGCAGCCGGTGTCACATAGAAACCGCGACCGGTGAGGTGGTCGAAGCTGAGGTGGTGGGTTTTGGTGATGGGCGGCTCTTTCTGATGCCGGTTGGTTCAGTACAGGGTTTGACGCCCGGCTCTCTGGTTACCCCGGCCCGGCGCAGTAGTGAGGTTGCCGTCGGCACAGCTTTGTTAGGACGTGTTATCGACGGTAGCGGCGCGGTCCTTGATGGTGGTGGTCCGATAACCCTTGACCAGCACATGCCCCTGTTAGGGCGAGCCCTTAACCCCTTGCAACGCAGTTTAATAAAAGAGCCCCTTGACGTGGGTATCCGCGCGATCAATGCGCTGCTCACCATCGGTCGCGGCCAGCGCATGGGCCTGTTTGCCGGCAGTGGTGTAGGCAAAAGCACCTTGTTGGGTCTGATGACTCGTCATACCGATGCTGATGTCGTCGTGGTTGGCATGATTGGCGAGCGCGGTCGGGAGGTGCAGGAGTTTATTGAAGAAATTCTCGGCCCCAAAGGGCTCGCCCGCGCCGTGGTGGTGGCGACGCCGGCGGATCATCCGCCGTTGCTGCGCTTGCACGGCGCCTGGCGCGCGACCGCCATTGCCGAGTATTTCCGCGATCGCGGTCTCAATGTGCTGTTGCTGATGGATTCTCTGACGCGTTTTGCGCAGGCGCAGCGGGAGATCGCGCTGGCCATTGGTGAGCCGCCCGTGACCAAGGGATACCCACCGTCGGTATTTACCCGTCTGCCGCAACTAGTAGAGCGGGCCGGTAATATTGCCGGAGCGGGCTCGATTACCGCTATCTATACGGTGCTGGTAGAAGGTGATGATCCGATGGATCCCATCGCTGACGCCGCCCGCGCGATTCTTGATGGCCATATTAGCCTGAGTCGTCGGATTGCAGATTCGGGGCGTTATCCAGCCATTGATATAGAAGGCTCGGTGAGCCGGGTCGTTAACCGACTTCTCGATCCGGGCCAGCTGGCGCAGGTGCAGCAGTTCAGGCAGCTTTACAGCAGTTATGAACAGAACCGCGACCTCATCAATGTCGGCGCGTATACCCGCGGCAGTGACCCGCGCACCGATCTGGCGATTGACGCCTTCCCTCATCTGCAGGCATTTTTACAACAGGGGCTGGACGAGAAAGTCACTTTGGAGCAGAGTTTTACGCAACTAAAAACGTTGTCGGCTGCGATACAGGCGCAGTGAACATGAACGGCTGATGGAAACCTGACCGATGGACGATCCGAAACGACTGGAGCCGATTATCAAGTTGGCCGAGCAAAAAAAAAGTGATGCGGGTCGTCGCCTGGCCAGTGCACGCGACAGGCAAACCACTGATCAACAGCAGCTTAATCAGTTACAGGAATTTTTGGCTGAATACAACGCGCGCTTCGAGCAGGCCGCGGGCGCTGGCATGAACGCCCAACAGTTGTGTGACTATCGAATCTTCCTCAGCAATATCGACAATGCCATTGCGCAGAAGAAACAGGATTCGGTGCGCGCTGATCGCAAGGTCGAGGAGAGTCGTCACGACTGGCTCGAAAAACACCAACGCACAGAAGCCCTGGTCGGCGCCCATGAACACATGGTTCGCCAGCAAGTATCCCAGCGTGCCCGCCGCGAACAAAAGGAAACGGATGATCGTGTCGGTGCCGTCGGCGTCAAAGAGCCTTATCTTCGCAACTGATCCTGCCGCTAGTTTGTTATCACCCTGACGTTGTTATGACGTTGTTATGACGTCGCCATTGCTGACTGACGCGGGTTTGGCCCGGTATTTGCTCGGTATATTCTCGGTACTACATCCGTACTACTAGAAGGTACAGGCGTTAGTGTCTGTAGGTTCTGTTATGGCGGCACTTGGTCGCGGTTTTAATCAGTTGTTATTGCCTGATGGAGGCTCTGCTCGATGCATTCGCCAGTCGCTTTGCGCGTTGATAGTAATCTGCCGACAACCTCGACGACTGGGCATAAGGCGCCCGGATCTTCGACAGGCCGTGGGGACAACGGCGGTACCGCATTTAGCGCGGAACTAAACGGGGAATTAAAGGCGCGTCAGCACAATGTGTCGCGGGACGACAGGCATCAGGATAGTGTGGATCAGGAGCGAGCTCGTCAGAAGAAAGCCGATCAGGGTAAGTCGCAGAACAAAGTCGACCAGGATAGAACCGCTCAGCAACGACTTCAGCATGACAAGTCGCAGCGCAGTCGAGATGGCAGTCGAGATGGCAGTCCAAATACCGGTCGGAGTGCCAGTCGGGACAGCAGTGAGGATACCGGTCGCGCTGAGGAGACCGCTGATGCCGACGGCAATAGCGGCAGGAACTTGCCGAACAAGGGAGGTGAACTGCCGCCCGAGGGAGATTCGAGTAATAGTCTGGCCGTTCAACACATTAACGACAGCGATGTCGATGTCGATGTCGATGTCGATGTAGCCAGGGAGGCCGGTGCTGCAAGCACGGTACCGTCGGCAGAGGACAGTTTGCCAGGAACCGGGGCGGAGGTAGCTGTCGCCGGGGAATTCAGTACCCTCATTGTGGGCTTGAATGCCACTCAAAGCGGTGGCACCGGTAAAGACGCGACGCGAACTGGCAGCAAGCTCGCGAAAGATAGCCAGAATGTTCCGCCGACCGCTCGGGCTGCGGCGCCGGCGTTGATTCCGGCATTGGAAAAAGCAGCGTTTATTAACTCGGCAAATCATGACGCCATCCGCGCCCACCTTGAAACGGTTGCCACTGGCAGAACAGAGTCATCATTGACCAGTTTAAATACCGCGGTGCAGGATGTTGCAACGCCGGTCAGTCATTCGTCGAGCGGACAGACCGGGCAGCCCTTGCAGGCCGAGGGCGGCAAACCGCTGACGGAGAGTCTGTTACCGTCCCGTCCAACTTTCACGCTGCCAACCCAGGCCGGATCGCCAGGTTGGGATGCGGAGTTGGGGGACAGGGTGCGCTGGTTGCTGGGCCGTGGCAATCCACTGGCTGAGCTGCGGCTCAATCCGGCCCAGCTTGGTTCAGTTGAAGTGCGTATTGTCAACGATGGGGAGCGCACCAATGTAACTTTTTTTGCCGCTCATCCCCATGCTCGAGAACTGCTTGAGTCGGCGTTGCCCAGGTTGCAGCAGATGTTTGAGCAGCATGGCCTGGATCTGGCGGAGGCTGATGTATCGGCGTATCCGGACGGGCGGGCGCAGGATGCCGGGGATGGCCAGCAGGGCGGCGCTGATGGTTCGTCGGTGATGTCAAGCTCCTCGGTATCAGAAGGGGGTATCGGCGACAAGCAATGGTTGACCGAGCAAGGCTACATGACCAGCCTCGGGGCTATTGATTACTATGTTTGAGGACAGGCGTTGTCGTTAGTACGTGATTCATATCGGCCTGATTCACAAACGCCTGATTCGCAAATGCCTGATTCACAAATGCGTAGTTCAAAAATGCAGACGCGTAGTGACCGTCATGTTCAGTGACCGTCATGTTCAGTACAGCTCTCCCCACGGCTCAGACCAGGTGGTCAGCCGGATTAGACACTAACGCTTTAGCCATTAAAATCCAGCGACTACTCTCACATCAATAATCGGTCGGAGAGGTCCACAGCGGGTTTCGCTCACTGATTTGCCGTCAGACGTATTCATCGATATGTGGTTTGCCATCATCAGGCGTTGGCGGTCGTTTCCGTGGCCGGGGTTTATTGCGCTTGAGTTTGTCGTCAGGCTTCTTACGGCGGTCCGCAATGCCGGTGCTCGGTATCGAACGAGACGCCGGAAGCCCGGGTCGAATATCAATTTTATCTGCCATGACCTTGTGCTCCTCCCGGGTGGGTGAATCCGGGTTGTTTGCTTAGACCTCTGTGTTTCGGCTACTCCTCATATCGAGCCGGTTGGTCCATAACTGCTGCCAGGCACCTGGAAAATAGAGGTCAGGTCAGGGTGCTCAGCAGTTGCCGGTAGGCCACGGCGCCGGGAGTTTTTGCATCCACTTCAACAATGGGTATGCTCTGTTCGAGAGCTTCACCAAATTTTGAGTCTACCGGAATAAACCCGGACCACAGGTCTTCGCCGAAGGCCTGTTCCATGACTTTTATGGCCTCGTCAGCATTTTCAGATTGATCATCATGCCGGGTGGGCAGGACGATTTTTTTAATGGGCCTGGCATTGCTCTTTTCAATCATCTGCGCAAGGTGTAGCAGGTTGGCTACCGCGTCCGGGTTATCGCTACCGGCCGGGACCGGGATGATAATCGTGGTACAGGCGGCAAT
>JBFJZC010000090.1:0-9871 GCA_041622295.1 Porticoccaceae bacterium | reverse complement strand
GTAGCCACTCACGGGGCTTGCGACACACAGCTTTATGTTAGGAATGGCCAGGGCGTGCTTGCGCACAGTAGTTTCTAACAAGGGGCGAGACATCATATAGCTTTCCATGCCACTGGCTATGCGCGGCATCCAGCGTCCGCCAATAAACAAGCGCCATTTAATAGTCGGGTCGCCGTAGTCGGCACCGGCGGCAATCAGGTCGTCGTGAATACCGGGAAAATACTTCCGCACTACAGCTGTGCCGCCCGATAGTAAGGTGTGAATATGATTTCCCTGGGGCACACCTTTGCGTGGCACAGCTTCATCCGGCGGGGTATCGGCTTCAAAAATAGTCACGCGCTCGAAATAATCGGACAATACTCGTGCAGTTAATAAACCGGCCATGCTGCCGCCGATGACGACGGCGTGTTCGCCAAGTTTGGCAGCGGTGCTGCTTGGGCTAACGGGGGTTTGCTTAACTGGGATTTGCTTAACGACTTTTCGTTGATCAGACATCGTGAACCTCCCTGGGTATTTTTAACTTTTATTATCTGGCGCCTCCTCTGGAGCCAGGTTGACACAATCTGGTCGTGCCTGTGCTTTACGGTAACACACCAATAGTCGCTCTTGGTGGTGGTGGTGATGGTGATGGTGATGGTGACGGTGACGGTGACGAAAATAATCGTCTGTGACTCATTTTCAATGGGTGTCGACCGTCAGGATTCCGTAAGGGGAAACAGGAAGCGGCGTGGATATGACGCAATTTTCGTTAGGTGTCGCTGTCGGTGTACTTTGCTGTTTCTACTCACTTACATCGGGCGCCGTGTCCTGCTGGAGGCGCGGCAATCCTATCGCAGAGCAACTATCTAGAGTAACTATCGCAATCTAGAATGACTATCGCAAAACAACAGCGGGTGGCATCTGCGGGTTCCGGGGTGCTGCCAGCCACAACATCAATGGGGCGAATATCGCCAGACCTGCTGCGCTGATCAGCATTAACTGATAGGAACCGGAAATATCATATAAAAAACCACCGAGCCAGGATCCGGTGGCTCCACCCATGGCCGCAAACATCGACAGGGTGCCAAAAATGCTGGGGAAGCGAGGGCCAGCAAACAAATCCCGCGCGGCTGACGGGATTATCGGTGCGTTGGCCGAATAGCCGATGCCCAATAACACGGCAAACAGTACCGGCAAAATCATGCCAGATACTGAGCCTATAAACGACAGGGTAATAACCGCCAGCAAGGTACAACCGAGCCCGAACGTATACGTCAACTCGCGACCGATTCGGTCTGACATCGCCCCCCAGATAATTTTGCCCGGGATACTCGCTACACCAATGATGCCAACGATAATTGAACCCAGTGTTTTGGCAACCCCATGATCGACCATAAAGGCAAACTGGTGGAGGATAAGCAATTGCGAAAGGCAACCACCGGTAAAAAACGCCAGTGCGGCAAAACGAAAACTGCGCGATCTGATCGCCGAGGAGACGGTCCAGCCCGCCGGTGGCGCAAGGGGCATAGACCTATTATCGACCGCTGCTTCGGCATCTGCTACGGCACTTGCTTGAGTACCTGTCTGGGTACCAGCCTGGTCGATACCTGGTTGATGGCTACCTGTTTTACGCATATCTGTTTGAATGTCGCCCGCGCTACTAGCCGTTTCAGGCGAAACGATGGGCGTGCTCGGCAAACGTAAAACAAAAAATGCGGCTGGCCATATAATTATTACCACCAATACCGCAAGCACCTGAAATGCGCTGCGCCATTGCACCGTTTCGATCAAATAATTGGTCAGCGGCACCACACTAAAGATACCCACCCCAATCCCCGATGTGACAAGCCCCAACGCAGTGCCCACCTTATTGGGAAACCATTTTTCCGACAGAATAACCGACGGCACCCAGCCACAGGCGCCAAGCCCCAGGGCGGTAATCACACCAAATGAAATATAAAGTTGCCACCAGTGATGAATTTGCGAGGTCAGCAACAAACCCCCAGCCATCACCAGAGAGCCAACCATCATCAATCGTGTCGGACCATACTGCTCAACAAGACGACCGGCAAAGGGACCAAACAAACCATGCGTGACGATAAATGCAGACATCGCTCCGGCTGTGACGGAACGCGACCAGCCAAAGTCCTCGACCAAAGCGACCAGGAAAACCGAATATGAGTACCAGATACCGTAAAGTAAACCAAGCGTGAGAAAAAGCGTGGCTACGACGATCGCGCCGCGGCGAAAAGTATTTTCTGGCTTCAAGATGGTTTCCCGCATAGCGCCTCACCGCAAAAGCAACAACGCTGCGCGTGGAGAAGGTTGATCTAGAGCGGCCGCTGATCGCAAACGGTCAAGATGATTCAGCTGGAGCTGTGCGCCTGCCTGACAGTAAACGAGCGCTACAGCAACCTGCGTATTGTAACCCACCGAACGGCTTTGATCAGCCGCCCGGGGTTGCCTCAACATCTGTCACGTCTGTCGCATCTTAAAGATATCGCGCCCTAAAAAAACGCGGGCTACTGTGCGCCCCAACCGCCGTCAACAACAAACTCGTTTGCGGTAATAAAGCCAGCTTCGTCGGAACACAGAAACAATGACATGGTGGCGATATCCATCGGATCACCCATTCGGCCCAAAGGCGTGGCTGCGGTGATTTCGGCGACATAATCGCTAGTCAGGGATTCCGCCAGCGGGGTTTTAATGATGCCCGGGTGAACTGAATTCACTCTCACACCCTGTTTGGCATACTCGAGACCGGCAGATTTTGTCATCAAACGCACGGCACCCTTAGCGCCATGATAAGCAACCATGCTGGGCGTACCCATAATGCCATACAGCGAAGAAATATTGACGATGGCACCATTGCCAGACTTTTTCAGCTCCGGCATACAGGCTTTCATACCCAACCAAACACCTGTCTGACAGATCGCTACCACCCGATTAAAACCTTCCAGGGTTTCTTCTTCGACGCCACACATATTCGCTACGCCCGCGTTGTTAACTAACGTAGTGATCGCCCCGTAGGTGCCAACTGTAGTTTTAACAACATCGGCCCAGTCTGATTCGCTGGTGACATCCTGACGCACGAAGATAGCGTCGCCACCTTCACTCTTAATCGCGGCGACAACGTCTGCACCCAGGGCTTCCTGGATATCGGTGACCACTACCTTTGCCCCCTCGCGGGCAAATAAATGCGCATGACCCTCACCTATACCGCTAGCGCCACCAGTAATGATCGCCACTTTTCCCGCTAGTCTGTTACCCATCACTTTCTCCTCTTTGGTTAGTTGCTTAAAACCGATCGAAATTAAACTTTAATTGTGTTGCAAAACCTCTGGCGGAACAGCGCATCCACGTCCCGGCATTTTCTACGAAATTTACCTGCCAATCTGGCTATCGCCTTTCGTAACCGAGGAAAAACTGTACCTCACGGACCGCCCTCGTCTCACTGGTTATCCCGGCGCTGAGTACTCTGGGTAGGAGGGGCTCCTGGAGCAGGCATTCAGGTCACAAGGTTTATTCAGGGTAACCCTTGCGCCAGGACACGTGACTGAGTGCAGTCGCCCCTGTCATCTGCGCGCCAATGATCAGCTAAATATCAAATCTTGCGGATATCTCCAAGAAAATCCTGGATAACGGATTTAAGGCGGCTGCTGGTGTCTGCGAGGATTTGCGACGAGGCCTGCACTTTTTCTGAGGCACTCAGGGCTGAGGCTGCTCCCTGCTCGACCTGCTTGATCTGCGAACTGACCGACTCGGTACCCTTGGCCGCTTGCTGGATATTCTGCAAAATCTCCCGCGTTGCATAACTTTGTTGTTCGGTTGCAGCATTGACGCTGAGCGCCACTTCGGAATTCTCCTGGATAGCCTGTCTGGTCTCCTTGATGGTTGCCACCACTTTGTCGCTTATCACCTGAATCTGTTGAATTTGCCCGGATATTTCCTTCGTTGCGTTTGACGTCTGGTTAGCCAGCTCCTTGACCTCGGACGCCACTACTGCAAACCCCAGACCCGCGTCACCCGCTCTGGCGGCCTCTATTGTCGCGTTCAGTGCCAACAAATTTGTTTGCTCTGCAATCTCGTTAATTAAACTTATCACGTTGCCAATATTCTTGGAGGACTCGGCAAGATGCGAAGCAATCTCCGTGGTCACGTCGACCTTGCGAATGGCCTCATTGCTGATTGTCGATGAGTGCTCCATCTGCTGACTGATTTCCGAAACCGAGGATGCCACCTCCTCCGTCGCCGAGGAAACAGTCTGTACATTAGAAGATGTCTGCGCCGCACCGCTGGCAGCAGCTACACTCTGCGCCTGTGTTTGCCGCGCTATTTCTGACATCGTCACAGCAGTCGCTTCCATCTGCGTAATTGCGTCATTGAATGCATTGATTTGCTCCAGTATCGCCCGATCAAACACCGACATGCGCTGTTCCATTTTTTGCGATCTGGCATCACGTTCATGCGCCGCTTCCAGCTCCCTTTTTTGCTCCGCAGCCTTTAATTCATCAGTCTGTTTACGCCGCGCTTCATCCCGAATACGTTTCTCTTCTTCCATTTCCCTGGCTTCACTCTCGAGCCTCACCCGCTCCATACTGCTTGTCTTGAAACCATCTACAGCCTGAGCCATGCTGCCGATTTCTGAGCTGTAATCAAGGCATGGCACTTCCGCGTCCAGGTTCCCTTTAGCAAGCTCAACCATGGCTCTATTCAGTCGGGTCAATGGCCCCGAAATACTGCGCGACACATTGACAGAGAAAACCACCAGCAACGCGACAACGCCGACGCCAATACCGAATACCCATACCTTTATAAACGCAGTGTGGGCCTTACTGGTGACGGCTTCAATAATCCCTACGGAAAGCTGGTCAGCAACCTGTTTTATCAGGGCTATCCGAGCCGAAGCGACGCTATACCAGTCTTCGGCGGTGTATCCGGTGTTCATCATGCTACCGCCCTCAAGATCAACGATAAGATAACGAATTTCATCAACCTGTTCCTGCGCCTCACCTTTCATTTTTTCCTGGAATAATTGCTCAATATGCGGCTGAACACTGTTGCGAAAAACCGACCTCATGGCCTCCTGCTGGCCCAGCAAATTTAGGAATCTAACGTACTCGTCTGTTTCGAAGGTGCCCACTGAATACCCTGCCGCTATCAGTGCACGTTCCCGCGCAGCTAACTCCATAATTTCCGTCAGCGCCAGCAGGCCGGAAATCTGCTGACTGATTTCAGGGTCGGACACATACTGACGTTCAGTATTGATAATATCGATTAATGCAGCACTGAGGGCCGCATAGTTAGCACTCATATGATCGATTGGCGTGATCCGCGCCGCCATCATTTGCTTCTCTATAAAACTCAGAGCATCAATGCGCGCGGTCTCCCTTGCTTCGGCCGCAAAATCAACCTTCAAAACAAAGTCTCTCATTTGCGCAAGACCGTCGATCAGATCTTTCGCCAAACTAATTTTGCCCAAAAAAGCCTCATCAAAAAGCTCAACAGATATATCATCTAGCCCTGCTTTTAAAGCCTCCAGCTCAACATCCGTCGCACTGATCTGGGTCAACAATAACTGTCTGGCTTCGGCCTCTCCTTCCTTGCCAAGAAATATTGCTGCCTGCCCAGATTCTTTTTGCAACTCATTCAGCACATCGCTGATCGATACTGACAAAGAAGCCAGTTTTTGCACACTGGTATTGTCGCGATACTCCTGATATGCCCACCACGACTGGCTTCCGGAAAGAAGAATAAGCAATGCGATGGGAACGAATGCCAGACCCACAATGCGAATGCCTAATCCGTAGTTGTTAAGCCGTCGTTCAATCATGGCGAGCAAAGATATGGAACCAGTTGTGCTCATGTAAACCTCGTCAATATAGGGCTGTTATTCAGAATCGATATTTACTTAGAACCGATAACTTTTTTAACGTTATTATTTCTCTAATGCACGGATACTCTCGTGCGGCACATGTTGGACCTGGACACAACAGCACATCAGCAAACACTCACGCCACCAAAAATCCTATTTTCCCATCGCCGTAGCGGTCGATACTTACGTCAAAATACACCTGCTTACCTGGATTGGTGAAAATAGCCTGCTCGACATCAGATAATTCTGCTCTAACACAAGTCCTGCTATACTGCAGATGTGCCGTATCCTTAGACATGAACACTCTGGATAAAATATTCATTACTTCATTCAGGCTGTCCTTGACCATCCCGCTCAACTCACCCGCAGCTGCCGCCTCTTTGGCGGCCGGCGGTGGAATCATGACCATCGCCGCCCCCATATACACGCCCAGGGGCAGATCACACACCACCAAAGCGACTGAATGACCGTCATCATCGATAAATACCCCTATCAGTGGATCTGGGGATATCAAATCAGCCTTGCAGTCAACCACCTTAAGGCCACTGAGCAACAGGTCAAGAACACTTCTCAAATCTACAATCTTGGGCGTGTGAAAGCTCACTACCTTACCTCCGGCAAATCAAAATCAGGCCTGCTGCCAACCAATGTCCGATTACAACCTTTCGGTCACAACCTGTTGATTAGGCCTTAGCACCAACCCCCATCAAAAAAAAGACCGCAACGCAGTATGTATCGAATCCCCAGTAAATGGTTTGGAGATCAGAAATTTTGCCCCGAGCTCTTCTGCCCGGTGACGCATATCCTCCGATGACTCCGTAGTAACAAAACCAAAGTCCACAGTAATGCCCTGCGCGTTTAATTCTGCGAGCAGCTCAATACCGCTCATATTAGGCATATTCCAGTCACACAAAACCAGATCCGGTGACTCTGATTTGATTTTTTCCAGGCCTATCGCGCCATCGGCTGCCTCAATAAAATCCGCCACAAAACCGGCTGCCTTGACCATTTTTTTTACGATCATACGCATCGCTGCACTGTCATCAACCACCAAAACCTTCATGCATCACTCCATATCTCTCATACTCAGCGCTTCAGCAAACAATATCTGGAGTTTTATTCCACTTTTTCGTAGTAACAGGATCCATCTGAAATGTGTCTTGAAAACTGACTGGAACGCTCATACAGCGACTCGGTCGCCCCTATAACTAACCGCCCTTTTGGTGCGAGTATACCGGCCAACTGCTCAATCAGAAACTCCCTGTCCTTAACGTCAAAATAATTTATCACGTTGCGGCAAAAGATAATGTCGAAACGAGGCATTGGCCCCAGCGGTTTAAGTAAATTCAATTTATGACAGTAAACAAGCGACCGCAGCCTGTCGCTGATCTGAAACCGGTTATCTGTGCGGGTAAAATAGCGTCTTATAAGTTCAGCGGAAAGGCCCCGTTCAACTTCAAACTTCGAATATTCGCCCTTCTGCGCTACTTTTAACACATGCTCTGATACATCATAAGCCTCAATACGAACCTTCGTTTTATCCAGTTCTGGCAACAGCGAATCCAGCACCATCGCAATGCTATATGCCTCCTGTCCGGTAGAGCACGCGGCACTGCAAATACGTATCACGCTCGAGGTATCCCTCGCCAACAAGTCTGGTAACAGCTTATTTCTGAGAAGAACGAAGGGGTGAACATCTCTAAAAAAATACGTTTCATTGGTGGTTATCGCGTCGATCAATGCTGCATCCACTGCTGATTCACCGGTCTCACTTAAGGCA
The DNA here is from genome assembly GCA_041622295.1 of Porticoccaceae bacterium. Lineage (GTDB taxonomy): Bacteria > Pseudomonadota > Gammaproteobacteria > Pseudomonadales > Porticoccaceae > HB2-32-21. The sequence goes on along the minus strand of JBFJZC010000090.1, from coordinate 2,237 downwards.
GCTATGAGCTGCCCGTAGGACGTCATGTTGAATCTGGCCATCACCGGCTTGAGCCGCGACTCAAACAAATAGGCCTTCGATTCATCCATCGCTATTCCTGTAAACAACCGGGCATAGTCTATCAGTTGCTTCAGCTCCCACTTACTTAACGTTGACACTCAACCGCCCTGGCCGCGCACATTAAGCCGAGCGTGTACGTCGTAGAAAAATACCCCGCCCCTCAGGCCAGTAATGCTCACTCGGAATACCTTCATATATCGATATTATGTGACTCACAAAATTGCTGGAAGCCGGCATGCTCATTCGCTATATGATCCTCAAGCCAACTCACCAGGGATACCAGCATGCCCACCAGATTTGCGATCTTTGCTGCCCTGATGCGCTCGACATTTTTATCAAACAACTGCATCAGCTCGCCATGTTCGCGAACAATGCCGTTTAGGCCTGGGTAGCGATGCTGCTGCATCAAACGTTGCTCATCCTCCAGGTGTTTGGCCATGTTGCGGGCAAGGGCGTCCACTGCTGGCAGTATATCTTTCTGGGATGCACCTAACTTCACCTGGTTATGTATTTCATTGATATTGCCGAATATCCTCTGGTGGTCTTTATCTGCAGCGCCGCCTTTTACAGACCATTTAGTGGAAAACCGGAGCAACACTTGTTCGTCGTTCTGTAATTTGCCCATACCTGGGTCGAGCTGGACGCTGTCCAGCTCTTCCAACACGTCACTGGTGCGCCTAATAACCTCGACAGTTTGAGCAAAATTAGCCGCCGACGACACAGTGAATTTCTTGCTCTCCGCAGCTATTCTTTCAATTGTCGTCACAACCGTGCTCGACATTTGTGCAGCGGTGGTTAAATTACTATTCATTTCTTCAACTGCTTTAGCACCTTCTGCAACACTCTGACTCATGCTAACAATACGTTGTTGGGTGGCACCGATGTTTTTAGCAATATCTGCTGTTGACAGGGATTGCTCCTCAGCGGCAGCAGCAATCGTCGCAACAATTTCATTGACCTCAGAAATAACACCACTTACCTCCCTGATAGCAGCAATTGTCGAGCCTATCGCGCCCTGAATTATGTCGATCTTGGCTTTGATATCCTTGTTGGCAATATTCGTTTGCGAGGCCAACTCCTTAACTTCGTTGGCAACCACCGCGAAGCCTCTACCAGCTTCGCCAGCACGGGCTGCTTCGATAGTCGCGTTCAGCGCCAGCAGTTTGGTCTGATCTGAGACTTCACTGATGGTGTTTGTCACGTGACTAATTTCCGCAGCAGCAACTTCCAACCGGTCAAATTGCAAAATCGCGGCGTCGACATCTGTTACCGCCTTCTGACTTATCTTGCGCGCTTTTTCAGTGTTCGAGGCAATTTCTCTCGAAGCGCTAGTTAGTTCGTTGGTAGTCGCCGCAATATTATCGACGCTTTCTTTCGAGCGATTGGCATCATCGGCGATGGCTTTCACATTGACGGCAATCTGCTCTGCAGAAGCCGATATCGACGTAAGATTCATATCCACATCGCGAGCAGCCTTGGCATCTGGCGTCAAATCAACCCGCGAGCTATCAAACATAGCGCCAGAAAACTCACCAAGCGACTCAGTGTCGCGATGAATATCTTTGAGCATATTTTTCAGCCGCCCCAGCACCCCACCTACCTCGACCCTGATTCGTTCAAGACTTTCGCCGGAGGAGGTAGCTGAGGAGCTATGCGGGTCACTAAAATTCAGCCGCGCCAGGTTATCGAGAAGGTTTTGCGCGGCCGCGTCAAGCAAGGCGCCATCTTCCGGCGAAAGCGCTGGCGATTCCGTTGCCGCTGAAGCGTTCGTCTGTGCAGATTCTGAGTTTGACATAATTCACCTATTTACCTTTTCGCTTAAAGCCCTCGACCCATCTTTATCGACCCCGAAGGGCGTATCAATTTTTCAATTGCAGCCGACATATCATTAATGTCGATTTCGGCGTCCACAACGCCGGCTTCCTGCGCGGCTCGTGGCATACCATATACCACACAGGTCCCTTCGTTTTGACCGAAGATTATCGCTCCATGGCTTTTCATTTGGGCAAGACCCAGCGTTCCATCACTACCCATGTCGCTGAGAATAATTCCCACAGCCCTGTCCTTGTAAATACTCGCCACACTGGCAAAAAAGTGGTTTACCGACGGCCTGAAAGAACTCTCTACTTCATCATCAGTAATAGACAACCGAACACCACCGCCAGCGCTGACGAGCT
>JBFJZC010000089.1:0-9887 GCA_041622295.1 Porticoccaceae bacterium | reverse complement strand
CGGTACCCGTCATCACGTTAAAACTGTGGACGCCGATGATTTTGAACTCATCGATAAACTGGCGGCGCTGTATGACGAACCGTTTGCCGACAGTTCAGCCCTGCCGACTTACCGTGTTTGCCAGCTCGCCAAAGAGCGGGTTACCGTCGCGCTATCGGGTGACGGCGGTGACGAAAATTTTGCGGGCTATCGCCGATATCGCTGGCATATGAACGAGGAAAAACTTCGTTCGATCCTGCCAATGGGAATTCGAAAACCACTCTTTGGTGTGTTGGGCGCGCTGTATCCCAAGGCCGACTGGGCGCCGCAGGTATTCCGGGCCAAAACGACTTTTCAGGCTTTGGCCCGAAACTCAGCGGATGCCTATCTTCATGGCATCTCGGTAATGTCTGCCGAGCAGCGCGCTGCCCTGTTCAGTGATTCCATGAAAACAAGTCTACAGGGCTACAGAGTTAATGAGGTGTTTGATCGGTACGCGGCGCAAGCGCCTACTGACGATCCCTTGTCACTGATTCAGTATATCGACATGAAAACGTACCTGGTTGGCGATATTTTAACCAAGGTTGATCGCGCCAGCATGGCGCATGCGTTAGAGGTTCGCGTACCGATTCTCGATCATAAATTTGTGGAATGGGTTTCTGGCATACCGTCAAGCTTGAAGCTAAGAGGACAGGAAGGAAAATATATACTAAAAAAATCCCTTGAACCGGTACTTGATCAGGATATTTTGTATCGAAAGAAAATGGGGTTTGCTGTCCCTTTGGCGAAATGGTTTCGGGGTCCGTTAAAAAAACGGCTGCAGCTCGCGCTGTTGGAGGGAGGGCTGGCTGATACGGGCTTATTCAATCAGCATTATGTGCAACAGCTTTTTGACCAACATCAGAGCGGACACCGTGATCACAGTGCAGCACTCTGGTCCCTGCTCATGTTTGAGGCGACCGCCGCGTCGCTCCTCAACTGAGATTGAGCGTAGATTTTTATGAAAATCCTTCACGTTCTGGATCATTCTATTCCTTTGCATAGCGGTTACACATTTCGTACCCGCGCCATCCTCGAGCAGCAGAGAGCGATGGGCTGGCAAACTGAGCATGTTACCTCTATCAAACATAAAGGCGCGCAGTTGGCAGTGGAGGAGATAGAGGAAGTGGAAGGGTTGCGGTTCTATCGCACCCTGGACAATGGCGGCGTATTGTCCTCGCTACCATTGTTTAATCAACTTGCGGTCGTCTGGAGCCTCAGCAAGCGCATTGAGCAAGTAATCGTCGCCGTGCGGCCGGATGTGCTGCATGCACATTCACCGGCACTGAATGGCTTGGCAGCATTGCTGGCCGGCAGGAAGCACAATTTACCGGTTGTTTACGAGTGTCGGGCATTTTGGGAGGATGCTGCGGTAGATCATGGTACAAGCGGTGAAGGTGGATTACGTTATCGATTGACCAAAATGCTGGAATCATATGTGTTCAAGCAGGTCGACGCAGTGACCACCATTTGTGAGGGCTTGCGCAACGATATCGCCGCGCGCGGTATCCCTGCTGAAAAGATCACAGTCATTCCCAATGCTGTTGATATCGCACAGTTCAGGCAAGGGGAAACGCCTGATGCTGGATTGAAGGCGAAGCTGGGACTGGACGGTAAGGTGGTGTTGGGCTTCATCGGCTCATTTTACGCCTATGAAGGTTTGCCGCTACTGTTGGATGCGATGCCACTGATGCTGGGTAAGTACCCGGATATTCGTCTGTTACTGGTTGGCGGCGGCCCCCAGGAGCAGCTAATTAAAGCTAAGATGGAAGAACTCAATTTATCTGACAAGGTCATTTTCACCGGTCGAGTCCCTCATAGCGATGTCCAGGCATATTACAACCTGGTCGATGTGTTTGTGTATCCCCGTCTTTCCATGCGTCTTACGGAACTGGTTACGCCGCTCAAACCCCTGGAGGCAATGGCGCAGGGACGTCTGGTGGTTGCCTCGGATGTGGGCGGACACAGGGAGTTGATCCGGGACGGAGAAACAGGGAGTTTATTTAGGGCCAATGACAAAGTATCACTGGCTGACACAGTGATTAAGCTTCTTGGCAGCAAAAGCAGCTGGCCCCTGTTACAGGCCAACGGGAGAATGTACGTGGAGCAGGAACGCAACTGGGCAGTGAGTGTGGCTAACTATAAAAAAGTTTATGAAAAAATTAGCAAAATCTAATACCAAAATGACCATGTCTAAATATGAAAAGTAAGCTGCCATGATAACTTGCTGTCCATGAGTACCCCGAGGTTAGTGGTTTTTAGCTCATTATTTCCTAATGAGTTACAACCCAATTCTGGCGTGTTTATTCGTGAAAGAATGTTCAGGGTGGGGCAGACGCTACCTATGGTCGTTGTCGCACCCGTCCCATGGTTTCCATTTCAGCGTATTATTCGACGCTGGAAACCGGGATTTCGGCCACAACCCCCGCATTATGAACAACAGCAGGGAATAGATGTATACCACCCACGGTTTATTTCAGTGCCGGGATTGTTTAAGTCCAGCGATGGGCTGTTTATGGCGCTAGGGGCTTTGTTGACGCTGCGCAGGCTCAGCAAAACTTTCAAATTTAACATCATAGACGCGCATTTTGCATTTCCCGATGGTTATGCTGCGGCACTGCTAGGGCGGTGGTTCAAGGTACCGGTAACCATTACGCTGAGGGGCACAGAGGTGCCGTTATCCAGATTCAGGGGTAGAAAAAAGCGCATCGGTGTGGCACTGCAAAGGGCCGCGAGAGTCTTTTCCGTTGCGGAATCATTAAAGATTCATGTCACGTCGTTGGGTGCGGAGCCCGGCAAGATTCGGGTGGTTGGCAATGGCGTGGATATAGAAAAATTTACGCCGTGCAACAAAAATGAAGCTCGACAGAAACTAGGCATCGCGAAGCATGTAAAGGCGATGATATCGGTGGGTGGTCTGGTGGAACGAAAAGGCTATCATCGCATCATCGAGATCATCCCCGAGCTTTTAGATACCTACCCTGACCTCTTATACCTGATCGTTGGTGGCGCATCTGCTGAAGGAAATATAAGAGTCCAGCTGGAACAACAGGTAACAAGCCTCGGACTGGAAAACCATGTCCGATTTATGGGTGCAATGCCGTCTGAGGAACTACGATTACCGTTGTCCGCCGCAGACCTGTTTGTACTGGCCACGTCGAATGAGGGCTGGGCTAATGTGTTTCTGGAGGCCATGGCTTGCGGTTTACCTGTTGTTACAACTGATGTCGGCGGTAATAGAGAAGTTGTCGCCAACGATGAACTAGGGGTCATCGTCAAGTTATTCGATGCGAACGCGTTGGCGCAGGCAATAAACCAAGCATTTGAAAAAAACTGGTGTACAACCTCGATAATCGATTACGCCAAAGACAATGCCTGGGATAAGCGAGTGGATATTCTGGTCGATGAGTTTCGGCGCATAGCAACCGGTTAAAACACAGCATGTGGATAAAACTTAAAAATCGTCTAAATCGTGACACGCTTCTGCTTATAAAAAATCTTGTCAATTGGCGTAATAAACCCTCGGCAGTGTTATTCATAGCCGGAATGCAGCGTTCTGGCACCAATATGCTTATGGATGCTCTCGAGCGTAGCCTGGAAACGGATGTGTATCATGAGTGGGATGAAAGGGCATTTACTAACTATCAGATGAAGGAGCGCGCGGTCATACATCGTTTGCTCGAGCAGTCTCGTGGGCAGGTATTCACCATAAAGGCCCTCTGCGAAGTCCAGGATTTGACTGAGCTGATGTCTGCATTTGAACCCGCGAAAGTCATATGGATATTTCGAAAATATGAAGACGTGGTCAATTCTATGATGCGTTCGTTTGCTAATATGGATCAACAGATTATAAGGCTCGCGGATGATCCGAATTCCGAGGCCTGGTTAGGTAAAGGTATGTCGGAGAAGACACATGCCGTTCTCAAGCGTATCGTCCGGCCTGGAATCAGCCTGGCGTCGGCATCGGCCTTGCAATGGTATATCAGGAATGTTCTGTTTTTTGAGCAGCACTTCGAAACAAATGAAAATGTTTTGCCGGTTATTTACGAAGATCTTGTCGGTGATCCTATAACCGAACTTAGGAGAGTATTCGAATTTTCAGGTATTCAATATTCTGGCAGAATTCCAGGAAATATACATGCGGCATCTGTTGGTAAGCAGCAACCGATGCCCGTTGATATGCAAATAGCCGAGCTGTGCTCGTCCTTGCAAGAAAGAATAAGCGGGCTGTAAATATACATGCGAGACGTATTCGTTACACTGGTCGTATTTGGTGTTCTGCCGTTTGTGTTCAAGCGGCCCCACATCGGTATCTTGTTGTGGTGCTGGTTGGCCTACATGAATCCACACAAGCTCTCATGGGGCTTTGCGTTTGACTTTCCTTTCTCTCAGTTCACAGCTCTGGTTATTTTATTCAGTTTGTTGATCTCTAAAGCTGAAAAAAGGATACCCGTCACCCGAGAAACCGTGACCCTGTATGTTTTTATTGCATGGATGTTTATTACAACATTGTTCTCTATGTATACCGACCTTGCCTGGGCCCAGTGGGACAAGGTTTGGAAGATACAGCTAATGGTATTCGTCACGATTATCATTATGAATAATCGTGAATATTTACACGCCATGGTATGGATAATTGCGTTATCACTGGGGTTTTACGGATTTAAAGGAGGGATTTTCACCATTTTGACGGGTGGTAACTATGCGGTCTATGGCCCCAGTGGAACGTTCATCTACGGCAATAATGAAATTGGTCTGGCGCTCATCATGACAATCCCCCTGATCCGGTATTTGCAGCTAAACACGCAAAGCTTTTTCCTGAAACAGGGCCTAACCATTACCATGGTTCTGTGTGTGGTATCGGTGATCGGAACTCAATCACGTGGGGCGCTGTTAGGGTTGGCTGCAATGGGTATGGTATTGATCTTTAAAAGCCGGAACAAGATTCCGTTGCTTTTGGTGCTGGGCATCGCGGTTCCTCTGATCATCTCGTTCATGCCCGAAGCGTGGTATATCCGCATGGCGTCTATCAGGGATTACCAGGATGACGCATCAGCAATGGGGCGTATCAATGCCTGGTGGATGGCATTTAATCTCGCTAAAGCGCAGTTCTTTGGCGGCGGATTCGAATGCTTTATGGCGCCCAGTTTTTTCATGTATGCGCCGAAGCCTACGGTCGTGCATGATGCCCACAGTATTTATTTTGAGGTGTTAGGCGAACATGGTTTTATAGGTATGGCGCTATTTTTAGCCTTAGGCTGGTTCACCCTGGCTTCAGCATCAAGGATCATTAAAGAAACTAAAACGATGGTTGAATTTAAGTGGATGGGCGATCTCGCCGCAATGATTCAGGTTAGCCTGATAGGTTACGCGGCGGCCGGTGTCTTTCTCGGGCTGGCTTATTTTGACCTTTATTACAATCTGGTAGCAATTATTGTTGTCTGCCGGATGCTGCTTGCTGATGAAGTGAAGAAAACCGGTACGAAGGTGCCTGCGACAGGGCGGGTGTTTAACGCCAGTGGTTATCTGATGCGTGATGGGCAACAATCTGCAGGTCGAGGGCAAACAGGGTGGAAGGATAGGTGATTTTCCCGAGATTCAGGATGCGGCAGTTGGGTGAGCGATTTGACAGGTTGAATTTAACACTTTGTTTGTGAGAGTCCATATGGTCATTGGCGTTAAGTAGGCCGTGTATTTTTTGAGTGTCACCATTTGTATTGTTTTAGTCTGGGGTGTCGCCTGGCTCGTCGTGCTTTTTTTCCGGTACCGTGCCACAGTTATTGGCTGCTGGAAGGAGCCTGTGTTGCGCAGGCCCGTGGTTATTTTTGAAAGTGATGACTGGGGCCCGGGCGCTGACAATGATGCCAGTCAGCTAGCTGCTATTGCTGGAATTCTGGGGAAATACAATGATTCGGCTGGTCGCCACCCAGTGATGACCCTGGGCGTCGTCCTGGCCGTGCCAGACGGAGAAAAAATGACGCTCGCTAATTGTGAGGAATATGCCCGAATTACACTCGGGGAACGTCAATTTTCGAATATTGTTGAATGTATCCGCAATGGCGTAAGGGCGGGTGTATTTGACGTTCAGCTCCACGGCATGGAGCATTACTGGCCAGATAATTTGCTGGATGCGATGGGCGTAGACGATGATGTCAGGGCCTTAGTGCTGCGACCGGATGTCCTGCGCACGGAACAATTGCCGTCCGCGCTGCAGTGCCGGTGGACGAGATTAACCGATGTCGGTGTGCGAGCATTGAGTGATGATGATATTCAGAATGCAGTCCGTACCGAGACTGCGTATTTTGAAGAGGTATTTCAACGGTCGGCCTCAGTTGTGGTTCCGCCCAGATTTCTCTGGAATCCGACTGTGGAAGCGCAGTGGGCGGGCAGCGGCGTAAACTACCTGGTAACCCCTGGCGTCATGTATACCGGTATAAACGATCACGGGAAGTTAGTCATTGGCAGGACAGGTATTTTTAACGGGCAGGTTTCAGATGCTGGACTTGTCTATCTTGTTCGCAACGACTATTTTGAGCCATCGCTGGGACACACTGCTGATAATGTGCTGGCAGCAGTTGCGGAGAAAACAAGGTTAGGAAGGCCGACTTTACTGGAGATACACCGGTTTAATTTCTGTGACTCCGCCAGTGACAGCAAAACCGCGTTCAATGCGCTTGAGCACGCTATACAAAGCGTACTCAAAAACTTTCCGGACGTAGTGTTTTTGTCTACCCAGGAGCTTGGCGATTATTATTGTGGCCTAACCAGCGATCGCGAGGCCTTCAATAAAAATGGTTTGCCGAGTACAGCTCAGAGTCTCCCCACAGCTGACTTGCTAAACGTTTCTTTAACAAAACGTATAGCCATGTTTCTCGAAAGAATCTGGGCCCAGGATGCGCTTAGAAAGTGGTTTTATGTCAGCGGCCTATTTCTGATTATTAGAGGTCTCTCTCTCGGATTGAAGGCAAGATGAAAAAAGGGATTCTGGTTATCACCGAATTGTTTCTGCCCACGAAAGGCGGCACGGCGGTATGGTTCGATGAGGTTTATCGTCGCCTTGGTGGCAAGGAAATCCACATAGTGACCGCTGCCGTAGGTGAGCAAGAGGCGATAGATGCTAATCACCCTAATACGATTGAACGAGTTGATTTGCGTAGAGTCTGGTGGTTGAGGCCCGAGTCGCTGGGCATGTACATTAAGTTATTTTTTCGTGCTTTCAAGATTTGCCTTACACAGCAGGTCGACGTCATCCACGCCGGGCGCGTTCTCCCGGAAGGTTTGGTAGCGCTGGCGATTGCGAGGATATTTCGCCGCGAAGTTGTTGTCTACGCCCACGGGGAGGAGATAACGACCTGGCTGCAACCGGGTAAATTTAGGGCGATGGGCTTCACTTATCGGCACGTTGATAAGGTGGTTGCCAACAGTGATTTTACCTATGATAAATTACTTGATCTTGGTGTGCGTAAAGACCGTATTGTGCAGATATTTCCAGGTGTAGATGTGGCACGCTTTAAACCAGGCCTGCCGTTTAGTGATCTCTACCAGAAAATCGGTATGGAAAGCGGTCAACACCTTATTCTATCTGTCGGGCGCTTAAGTCGACGAAAAGGCTTTGATCAGGTCATTAAAGCTTTACCGATGCTGTTGCAACATGGTCTGGATATTCACTATGCGCTGATCGGAATTGGCGAGGATGCTGACTATCTTGTCGGCCTCGGAGAGGCCAATGGTGTCGCCGATCGAGTTCATTTTCTAGGTCATGTGGATGCGTTGGAATTACCTCGTTGGTACAACGCATGCAGTATTTTTGCCATGCCGAATCGTGAAATTCAGGGTGATACCGAAGGGTTTGGGATGGTGTTCCTGGAGGCGGCGGCTTGCGGCAAAGCTTCCGTTGCCGGGATGGCTGGGGGTACGGGGTCAGCCGTAGATGACGGATTAACAGGTTTGCGAGTGGATGGGGACTCATTGGAAGCCGTTGTTCAGGCGCTCGAAATGTTGCTCCGTGATGACCAGATGGCTTCCCGGTTGGGCTGCCAGGCGCTGGAGCGAGTTTGTGCACAGTTTTCATGGCCGGCGGTGGCCGAACGAACCGCAAATGACATTTGCTAAGGTAATAGGGTAATAGTGGGATGTAGGTGGTGAGGTCGAGATACCGCTGTTTTGGACGCCAATATTGAGCTGTTACCCGGATACCCGCTGTGTCAGGCTAGTTGTCGCCTCTAATTTTCAATTAGAGGCAGTAAATTATGAGAGCAAGATTCAATCAATCGTTCAAGATTCAAGCAGTAGAGAAGGCCCTTAGTCGCAGTGGCGTGACAACGTTAAAGGAGGTGGCTGATTCTTTAGGTGTTGGCCACTCAACACTCAATAGGTGGATGGTACAATCCAGGCACCAGGAATTCGAATCCTTTACAGACACTGAGATCTCAAGCTTAAGCCTTATGCCAAAAGAGAAAAGACCACAAGACTGGAGCTTGGAAGATAAGCTTAACCTGATTATTGCGTGCGGCTCACTGGATGACGAGGCAGTTAATGCACTTTGCCGTGAGCAGGGGGTTTATCCTCACCACATCAAGCAATGGAAACAAGATTTTGTCGGTGGAGCCAGAGCCGATGCTAAAGCTAATGCACCGGCAGAAGCCAAAAGCCTCAAGCATGAAAACAAAGCGTTAAAGAAGGAGCTTAACCGTAAAGATAAAGCGCTTGCGGAAACAGCAGCTTTGTTAGTGCTCCAAAAAAAAGTCCAGGCGATCTGGGGAAACGACGAGGACAGCTCACAATGAGTCATGTGCGAGTGGAAGTTGTGAACCTTATTAATGACGCGAGAGCGGCTGGTGCCAGGCAATCGGCGGCATGTGAGATTGTCGGTATTAGTGCCAAGACATTTCAGCGGTGGAGTCAACCTGGCAATGCAAGCGATGGTCGACTGGAGGCCACACACAAGCCGGCACACAAGCTGACGGCACTTGAGCGGCAATGTATTATCAAGCTGGTGAATGAGCCTGAGTACGCCGATTTAGCGCCCAGCCAAATCGTACCCAAGCTCGCTGATGAAGGCCGTTATATTGCGTCTGAGTCGACGCTTTATCGTGTTTTGAAGGAAGAGAAGCAACTGCATCATCGGCAGAAATCCAAGCCGACAAACCCGTCTAAAAAGCCCAGAGCGCTAACCGCAACAGGGCCAAACCAAATCTACACATGGGATATCACGTACCTGCCTACACTGGTTCAAGGTGTGTTTTTGTATCTTTATTTGGTACTGGATATTTACAGCCGAAAAATTGTTGGCTGGCAAGTACATGAAGCGGAGCAAAGCGCATTAGCTGCGGATTTAATGACTGATATCTGTCAGCGCGAAGATGTTAAACGTCATCAAGTGACGCTACATTCCGACAATGGCAGTCCGATGAAAGGAGTTACGATGCTAGCGACATTACAGCAACTGGGTATCATGCCCTCGTTTAGTCGACCCTCGGTGAGTAACGATAACCCCTATTCTGAATCGGCGTTCCGCACCCTAAAGTACCGACCCAACTATCCAGGGAAACCCTTTGCAGACCTAAAGTCAGCACGCAACTGGGTCCAAGGATTTGCAGATTGGTACAACTATGAACATCGGCATAGCGCCATAAGATTTGTTACACCAGCGCAGCGTCACGTGGGTGAAGATATTCAAATACTGGCTAACCGTGATCAGGTCTATTTAAAAGCCAAATCAGAAAATCCATTGCGCTGGAGCGGCAACATTAGAAACTGGGAGCCGATAAAAGAAGTCTATCTGAATCCGGAAAAGCAAAAGACAGAAAGTGAAGAAGACAAGGCGGCATAAATTTTAACTGAGGCGACAACTCGCTTGAAAAACGCCG
>JBFJZC010000088.1:0-9889 GCA_041622295.1 Porticoccaceae bacterium | reverse complement strand
GGCTGATGGCTCTGCGCTCGCCAGTCGCGGCAACTGGCGCACCAGATCGGCTCCGAGACGACAAATGTTGTAGGTGCCGGTGAGATTCACGGCGATCTGCTTACTCAGCGCCTCCAGAGGCTGTGGGCCACCGCCCCGCGTGGCGATGCGCCCGGTGATGTCTATACCAGCGCAATTGATAAATATGCGAGGAGGGCCGTTGATCTCGGTCACTTTGCTTAGCGCCGCCATCACCGATGCTTCGTCGGCGACATCGCAGGCTACGGCCAGGCAACCTAGTTCGTCTGCCGTTTGTTGGGCCAGTGCCAGATTACGATCGAAGATCGCGACCCTGGCGCCCTTGTCGACAAATAGCCTTGCCGCACCAGCGCCGAGGCCTGACGCGCCACCCGTAATGACGACACTCTGTTGGCTAACATCCATTTTGCATCTCCCCTTACGCGCCCAGACGCACTGCGCCGTCGATGCGAATCATCTCACCATTGAGCATGGTGTTTTCACAAATCTGTTGTACCAGGGCACCGAATTCCAGAGGGTTACCCCAGCGTTTAGGGAAGGGCACAGTGGGAATGATGGAGTCTATCCACGCCTGAGGTATGCCCGATGCCAGCGGGGTCTCAAACATACCCGGCGCGATGGTCACGACACGGATACCAAAGGGCGCCAGATCCCGCGCCATAGGCAGGGCCAGGCCCTGCACGCCAGCTTTGGAGGCGGCATAAGCGGCCTGACCGATGGGGCCGTCCTGGGCCACCACCGAGGCAATGTTGATGATCACGCCACGCTCGCCATCCTCATTCAGAACCGCCGCGCTGGTCAATCGATGCGCGACAATACGTGCAACATTAAAAGTACCGGTCAGGTTAACCGCGATTACCCGCTCAAATTCCTCAAGGGGATGGGGCGCTTTTTTATTGGCGGTACGGATGGCAACGTCAATGCCCGCCGCATTTAACAGAATACGCGGTGTACCCAGCGCCTCAACCACCCGGTCAACCGCAGCTTCCACCGCCGGGCCATTAACCACATCGCACTCGATGGCGATGCCACCCAGCTCTGCAGCCAGTTCTTCGGCCAGGGCAAGGTTTCTATCCAGCAAGGCACATCTTGCGCCCGCTTTGGTAAGTATGCGCGCTGCACCGGCTCCCAAACCGGACGCACCGCCGGTTATCAGCGCTACCTGACCTTGTACATTCATAACTACCTCATTTGCTGCTTAAGTGAATTAATCAAATTGAATATGCTGTATGAGCAATCTGGCTCTGACCGGGCAATATAACAATTGCCCCAAGGACTGACTATTGTGACTTCATTTATGTGTATGTAGCCCAGCCTTTTGACTAGACGTGTGGCGCTGGATTGGGCAAACGCGGGGCGGCCAGCCACAGCAGGACGGGAGAGATCAGCGCGAGCAGGGCGCAGACCAGCAACATAACCGTGTACTCACCGGTGTAGTCGTAAAGAAAGCCACCCAGCCAGGCGCCGACCGCGGCCCCCATCGAGCCGCTGATAGCCAGCGTCCCGAAAATAGACGGGAAAAACGGGCTGGCAAATAAATCTCGTGATGTCGCCGGGTAAATTGGCGCATTGGCGCCGTAACCCAGACCGATACAGATGGCAAATGTCACCGCCACCCAAAGGGCCAGATAGGTGTCCAGATAAAGTAGCGCCGCAATAGCACCCAGATTAAAAATGGCCGCCAGTGTATAGGTGAGCTCGCGACCAATCCGATCCGACAGGCGACCCCAGCACAACTGGCCAACGATGCTGGACACCCCGATGATGCCGGCAATAAAGGAGCTCTCCGCTTTGGCGATGCCCTGATCCACCATGTAAGCAAATTGATGGATCAGCAATATTTGCGCAATACAGGCGCCTGTAAAAAAGCAACCCCCGGCCAACCAGAAACGTCGCGACACCACTGCAGTACGCAGCACCCAGTCATGGTATAGCGGCGCTACCACGCCCGGGTTGGAGCTTCCGGATACCGGGTGTGACAACTGCCTGGACACTGATCGTTCAGGAGGCATTTTTAACAGCACCAGAGCTGCGGGAATAATCCAGATTGGCCCTAAGGCCGACAGGATGAGAAATGTCTGGCGCCAGTTAAACTTCTCCACCAGCGCATTAATGGCGGGCACACCCACTAAAATACCGAAACCTACGCCCGCCAGGGCCAAACCCAGAGCCGTGCCCAGATCCTTCTCGTACCAACGCTCAACACAAATAATAAATGGCACCCAACCCGCCATGGCAATGCCGACCCCGCAAATCACGCCGAAGGTCAGGTACAGTTGCCACCAGTTCTGTATCTGTGAGGTCAGGGCCATGCCGATAGCAAATAACAATCCGCCCAACGCAATCACCCGCGGCGCGCCGTAGCGCTCGATCAGTCGCCCAATAACAGGTCCGGACAAACCGTGCACAATACTGACCACAGAAATCGCCCCGGCGGTCAATGAGCGACTCCAGCCCATGTCATCGACCAGGGCCACCAGGAACACAGCATAGGCAAACCAGACACCGTAGACGATGCCCAGCGTTACGAAGGCCACCAGCACGACCATCGGTCCGTGGATACTTTTTACGGGCATGGATTTCCCTTGCGAATCAACGAATTCGCGCGTTTGTCTCGCCTGGCGGTAGAAAACCGAACCTGGCGTTGCGGCCGGCCACTGCGGTGAACCCCTGACACAAGGGTCAGTGGGTCAGCATTAAAACAAGTCCTATGGCCGTATTTCGTAAAGTGCGTTGAGCGGATGCACAATTGGCAGGCGCCGTACCGAACTAAAACCCGCCTCGGCACTGAATTCTTTCACTTTTGATTCGGGTAAACCCACGGTGCCGAGCCCCATACCCCCCTGCCCCAGGGACGATGTCATGCAAAAGTGCAGGCTGGCACCCAACTTGAACACCGCCATCGGCCCCACGTTATCAGCCGGATCATCGGTGCAGTCGACATCCATCAACACATAGATACCGTCATCTTTGCAGGCCTGACGAAGCGCCTTCAAGCCCCCTTTGGGGTCGGCCATATCGTGGATCAGATCAAAGGTAGCCACCACATCAAACTTTCCCGGTACGCCTTTAGAAATATCGTGCACCTGGAATTCGACACGGTCACTAACGCCCTCTTCTTCCGCCGTTTTACGGGCATTTTCAATATTCTTCGGGAACAAATCGAAACCGTAAAACCGGGCATTCGGATAGGCTTTGGCCAATTCAATAGAAGAGCGACCCGCGCCACAACCGAAGTCGGCAAAGGTACCACCGTTTTCCAGTTTGGTTTGCACATCGGGCATTTCTGGTAACCACTGACTGACCAGGAGATTCTTGTAGCGAACACAGGAGTTGTGCTCAAGGCCCTTCCAGAAGTCTTCCGGGTAGGTGCCGTAATCTATGCCGCCACCTTGTTGAAAAGCCTCGATCAATTCCTCATAGGGCTGCATGAAGCCGGTAAACATTTTAAATAAACCGCCCTGATACAGCGGACCACCCACCTCGACCAGTACCGGAATATGTGCTTCGGGTATGGACACTTCCCGGCTTTGTTTATCGAAAGACAGGTAACCAGCCAGCGCCATGCCGTAAATCCACTCCCGCAGATAACGCTCATTCAACCCGGTGCGATCGGCCAGACCCTGACTGGTCGCCGGGCCGTTCTCCGCCAGGTCCTGAAACAGGCCCAGTCGGTCGCCGATTGCGCACAAGCGTATGGTCATCATCCCTGTTGCATCGCCAATCACTTTACCGACAAATTCCATTGCTTTTTTATCTGGAGTAGATGACATATAACGCCTCTTATTTGTTAGTCTTTACCGTTATTTGCTGGTTATCTGCCTGATGACCAGCCAAACCGACAGAAAGCCTCCAGGGGTTCACTGCATAGTACGGTGGGGATACTGTGGATTTAATCGCATCGAATGCAGCTTTACTAGCACCAGCGCCCTTCAGCAGCCACCGCAACGGCGATCCCGCAACAACAGCCCCAGTATCTGACCAGGTGGGCAGGTTTTTCACCTGCTGGGCGCTGCTCGCCCATGAATGGTCGCAGCTCCCTGGCAGCTATAGTTACGCACGGCGTTATACCAGGCTTCACTTATAAGGGCTAAACGGTATATAACACCTAAAGTTGAAAGAGTGTTTTTGCGTTGCCGCCAAGTACCGCCTTTTGTAGACGTTCCGGCAAATGACTCAGGCGCTGTCGCACCTGTGCCGCTGCTTCGATATGCGAATCAATGTGCGGAAAGTCCGAGCCCCAGAGAATACGATCCTCACCAACTAGCTCGAGAGCGGCGCCAATAGTGCGCTCTTCAGGTTCGGCAACAAACCACAGGTTACGGCGAAAATATTCGCTGGGCTTGCCGAGCTTCAATTTCATATCAAAGCCAGAAAAATGCTGATATTTTTCATCAAGCCGATCCATCGCATAGGGTGCCCAGCCACAACCAGCTTCAATGGCAACCACCTTTAATCGAGGGAATTTGTCAAACAGGCCATCCATGACCATCGCCATGCAGGCGGGCATTACCTGTGAGGCTGCGCCCAGTGCGAAGCTAAACGTGCGGTTGGCTGGCGTCTCATACCAGTCACCGACAAAACCGGTGACAAAGCGCCGGGAGCGGACTATCACGTGAATCAACAGAGGCACGCCCGACTCCTCGATGCGCGCCCAGAGCGGATCAAAGTAGTCGCTGGCAAACGCATGACCGTCGACACGTTCGGGGGGCAGGAATACCCCTTTGAAACCCTGCTTGAGCCTCAGATCGAGCTCTTTAACCGCTTCGTCAATGTCGTGAAAATTTAGATTGGCTGCAACAACCAGGCGTTGTCTATCCGCCGCCTGAAAGTCGTAGACCCAGTTGTTATAAGCGCGGCAGTAAGCATTGGCTAGCTTATTATCAGCCGAATCCCAAAGAATACCGATGGTTGGCAACACTAATCCAGCACTTAGACCCCATTCATTAAACTGGAGGACGCGCTCAGCGCCATCCATGCTGCCAGGCGGTGCCCCATCCAGGTATGACAGTGATGAGCGCGGATTAAACGCTTCCGTACGATCTATATTGACGCCACCGAGAGCAGCAGTGCAGTTGGGGAGGATGACTTCGCCATCGGCTAAGAGCTGCTCGACGCCCTTTTCGTTGACCCTGAATTTTATGGCACGATCACGGAATTCATCTTCGAGATAATTTTCCCACAGATCCGGCGGTTCAAGGACATGGGCATCCGCATCAAAGATGAACACATCGCTTGCAGGTTGACTCATTGCGTTTCCCCTACTATTTCAACGGCAGACAAAAAAGAGCCCGTAACGCTAACAACATTACGGGCTCTCGCCTAGCACTTCGTCACATCAAACCGCCACCGCAAATCAGGCAGCCGCTCCGTTCCTTAACAAACGTCCCGGCAGGACGTCGCTGGCAGGATTCAGCTGATCGACATTTCCGACCCGCAATACCTGGCCATTGACGATGACGAATTCAATGCCAGAGGCCTGTGAAACGAGCCGATCGGCACCAGCGGGGAAATCGTAAACCCTTTCAAGTACACCCGCGCCCACCGTGTCGGCGTCAAACACCACCACATCTGCCGCCAGGCCTTCTTTCAGGCGGCCGCGGTCAGTGATATTACAAACATCGGCTGAGCGGGACGTGAGCAGGTAAATGGCGTATTCAAGATCCAGCGACCCACGCTCGCGCACCCAGTGCCCCAACATGTAGGTAGAAAAGCAGGCATCACAAAGCTGGCTGGCATGAGCACCGCCATCTGAAAGGCCAACCACCACATTGGGGTCTTTGAGTAAGATCTCGACCTGCTCTTCGTCATAATTCGCAATCGGCATCCGAACACGCATTGCCAGGTTATTCTCAAGGGAGAGATCCAGCACTGCATCGACCGGGTCCTGACCACGCTCATCGGCGACGTCAAAAAGTAGGCGCTCATTCAGAGATGGGTCCGAAGGACATTCAGAAATCACTGTTTTCGGCCAGCCTGCGAGGCCCAGGGCCATGCCTTTCTGTATAGTTTTCTTGAAGTTTTCACGGAACTCCTGCTGCCCGTAAATTACTTTTTTACCGTCAAAGTCCGCAGCTGATACGGGTTTAAATACCGGCATACTCTCGAAGATAAACGGGGATTTAAAATTCATTTCAAAATTCAATGCGCGAGGGCTCACCTGCGGGTAGACCTTAGCCCCGGCAGCCACCAGTTCGGCAGACTTTTTTAGCTGGGCATGATGATCACCACCACCCAGCGAAATGCCCTGTAGTAAGGCCGTCCAGGTGACATTGCAATTGGCTACCCTGGACATTTCCGCAAATTGGTCGTGAAGCACATCGCCGCCAATCGTCGACTGGATGATGCCAGTTTTTTCTTCGCCCAGTACTTTGGCGATTTCAAGGATTTCGGAATTGTACTCCGCTAAACGACTGGGCACCGGCTTACCGCCAGCGCCAATGTGGGTCGGCGCTTTAGACGACGCAAAACCCATGGCACCTGCCCGCAGACCTTCGCGAACAATTTCGCGCATTTGGTCAACCTCTGCAGGCGTTGCTACGCGTTCAGTAGAATCAGCGCCCATCACATAAAGTCGTATTGGCGTATGCCCCATCAGCACGCCGACGTTGATGCCCATACCCGCCTTTTCAATCGCATCGAGGTATTCGGGGAAAGTTTCAAAAGGCCAATTATCCCCAAGGCCTGCCTTGAGGGCAGCCGCATCCATGCCTTCGACATTCTCTAATGTTCTGATGATGGTATCTCGGTCAGAAGGTCTAACCGGGGCCACCCCAAAACCGCAGTTACCGACCACCACTGTGGTCACCCCATGCCAGGGCGATATGGTCATCATCTTGTCCCAGATGATCTGGGCGTCATAGTGGGTATGACAATCCACAAACCCCGGGCAGACGATAAGACCTGTGGCGTCAATAATTTTGTCGGCATCGCCAGGCGCGTTACCCAAGGCGATTATTTTGCCGTCCTTAATGCCGACGTCACCCTTGTAACGAGGTGTTTTGTCGCCATCAATGATGGTACCGCCGGTAATTTTTATGTCGTATTTCATCCCAGAACCTCCCATACCTGATAGCTCGCGTAACCATTGTGTAAAAAAAACCCCGTTACTGTATAGGTAGCGGGGTTTTGGTGGGTCTATGCCGGAATCTTGTCTACCGGCAAGTTGTAACATTCTATGATGTTTTCCCTCATTATCCAGCGCTGCTGTTCAGCGGGAAGGTGGGTTGCGTGTTTATTCAACATATCCTGAGACCAGGGCCAGGTTGCGTCGCTGTGGGGGAAGTCGTTGGCCCAGACCAAACGTTTCGGATTCATCAGATGAGCCACCTTGAAAGCCACCCAGTCATCCTGGAAGGTCAGCCAGACGTTACTGTTGATGTATTCGCTAGGCATTTTCGCGAGGTTTTTACCACCACCCAACCAGATACCATGACGCTCATAAGCATGATCCATGCGATAGGAATAGTGGGGCAACCAACCAGCATCCGCTTCCGCAGCAATAAACTTGAGTTTGGGATGGCGTTCAAAAACACCGCCGAGGACAAAAACACCCATGACGTCCTGTACGCTACGGATAATCCCCAAAAATCCATTGATCCTGTTGCCACGGACCTGGTTGATCTGATTCACGGCACCGCTCCGTGAGGTCAGAATATGGAACGATAAAGGCATATTGAGCTCAACGGCGCACTCCCACAAAGGGTCGTACATCGGATGATCGTAGTCTTCGTGCTGAGGGTCACCCGGCATCATCATGCCGACAAAGCCTTTTTTCTTGGACTCCTCAAAATCCTTGATCATCTGCTCAACGGTCTCACCAGACGTTTGACCAAGACCAAACAAACGACCTTCTGGCGCGTCGGAAACATAGTTGGCCAGCCATTCATTGTAAGCGTGCATGCACGCTGTTTTATAAGCGAAATCCTCATGGTTACACAACGCCATGCCCACAGATGGATAGAGAATTTCTGCTACTACACCATCGCGATCCTGGTCGGCAACACGGTACTTTGCCTGGTGGCCACTGCGGTGCAGCTGATCAAAGGTGCAGCTAGAACTGCGCTTACCAAGCTCTTCAGCACTTAGGCCAGCAGCCGCTACCAGCCCCAGAGGAATGGTTGATTCCATGCCTGGGATCACGTAAATATCGTTGCCCGCTGCATCTCGTTTAACAGTAGGCGCGCGATCACGAAATTTCGGGTCAATATATTTTGTATAACAATCCGGCGGCTCGACGATGTGTGAGTCCGCAGAAATAAGTCCAAAACCCAGGCTGCTCATAGCAAAGTGCTCCCTTCTAAATAGACAATGTAAGTTTCGATGTGTGGTTTGTTTGACCGGCATTTCCACAGCCTTTGTTACCAGCCGGGAAGCTAATGTTACCAATCGTTAACCTTTTGTCATTAAGCCTTTGCCTACACCGAAATGCAACTACAATTTGGGCATAACAACAGCCTCTGCCAAACCGCTACTAAGCCGCAGTGCAGTGCATGATTCGATAAAACTAGCGCAACTGGAAACCCTCCAGGCGAAACAGGGATACGCCGTTGACCGCGTTGACCGCCGCAGCCACCCCGCTGATTGACACAGACTGAGTCAATGTTGCCCGCCAGGATTTCACTCCACAGCATTCACTGCAAATATTACCTCCGGCAACACCCATCCTGGTTTAGACTGCCAGCAAGAATGCCGTATAAAGAAGCGAGGTATTAGTACCTTCGCCAATGAACCTGCGCCTGAGTTAACCTGACTTTTTTAACCTGGCTCTGTCCGAAATAGAGCGTTAAACCAAGCACAAAACCCCTGCTCACAATGGTACGATTACAGGTTAGCAAGGAGTAATAGCAAATAGCCACAACCAAACCCCATCGTCGCACCGGTTCTAGCAAAAGCCTTCAATACCCACGCAAATACAATCCGTGGTGGGTGGCTAGCCTGATATTGGTACCTATTATTGCGGCTGCCCACAATATTTCCGGCGCAAACGCCAGTTTTGTGCAGGGGCTGATTGGCTCCGCTCCGGTGCCGTTTATGTATCTGGGTGCCAAGCACATGGTCACCGGTTACGATCACCTTCTGTATCTGGTTGGCGTGGTGTTCTTCCTGCGCCGATTCAGCGACATTCTTCTTTACGTGACGCTGTTCACCCTGGGCCATAGCATCACGTTGATGGCAGGCGTCCTGGTTAATGTGAACGTCAATGCTTACCTGGTAGACACAATAATAGGTCTGTCCGTGGCTTATAAAGCCTTTGAAAACATGAATGGGTTTAAACAGGTGTTTGGCGTGCAGCCGGACGCGCGACTGGCCGTATTCGCGTTTGGTCTGTGCCACGGCCTGGGACTGGCAACAAAAGTGCAAGAGCTGTCGTTGTCCCCAGATTATCTGGTGACCAACATGCTCAGCTTTAACGTCGGGGTCGAACTGGGGCAGGCCATCGCTCTGGCATGTATCCTTGTAATTCTCGCCCAATGGCGGCACCGCACCAGTTTTCAACGGCACGCATTTTTTGCCAACACAGCGCTAATGAGCGCTGGCTTCAGCCTGGCAGGGTATCAATTTGCCAGTTATTTTTGGGCGTGAATGAGGAATTCATAAAGGCTTGCCATGAAGAAAACAACATCTGGATCTATTGCCTCTGAATCGGCTGCGCCGAACACCGGCAGCCCACCGGGTAGTGCCAAAATATTGCTCGCCACCCTTGGGGCAGCGGTGATTGCTGGGTTGCTTCTCGTCACCCTTATTCTGCCAGCGGAATTAAATCGGGATCCCCTCGGCGTCGGCGAAGCGCTGGGCATCAAGGGCCTGTCGGAAAAGCCAGCGACCGAGACTGTAGGCATCGAAAAAGCACGTTTTCGGGAGGATACGG